>JBGTAU010000055.1:0-8000 GCA_041749675.1 Rhizobiaceae bacterium
ATCAGGATCGGCAAAGTGGTCGAACCCGGACCGGTGGTGAAACTCGAAATAACCACATCATCCAGCGAGATGGTGAAGGCCAGAAGCCAGCCAGAAGCGATAGCCGGAGATATGATGGGCAGTGTCACATCGCGCAGCACCTGCCAAGGTTTGGCGCCCAAATCCATCGCAGCCTCTTCAACAGAGATATCGGTGGAACTCAGCCGCGACTGAATGATCGTCGCCACATAAGTCATTGAGAACGTGATGTGGGCAATAGTCACAGTGGTGAAGCCACGCTGGCTGGGCCAGCCGATCCATTGCGCCATTAAAATGAACAGCATCAGCATGGATATGCCAGTGATGACTTCCGGCATAATCAAAGGCGCCGTGATGAACCCCGAAAAGACGGTCCGCCCGCGAAACGACTTGAACCCCGCGAGCGAAATACCAGCCATTGTGCCAAGAATAGTGGCAATGGTTGCCGAAATGAGCGCGATTTTGAGCGACAGAAGTGCGGCATTCATGATCTGGTCGTTCTGGAACAGTTTGCCGTACCACTGCGTGGAAAAACCACCCCACACTGTCGCCAATCGCGATTTGTTGAAAGAGAAAAAAATCATCGAAATGATCGGAATATAGAAAAACGCGAAACCAAAGCCGAGGCAGGTCAGCAGGAAAATTGGGCGACGGTTCATGGCGCTTCCTCCGGCCTAGACTGCGCTTTGCCCTCGAAATAGGTGTAGGCCATCATCGGGAAGACTAGGAGTACAAGCAAAGCAACCGCAACTGCGGAAGCCATCGGCCAATCGCGTGCTGACGCAAATTCGTCAGAGATAACGCGGCCGATCATTGGATCGGAAGCGCTGCCTACAAGGCTCGGGATCACCAATTCACCGGACGCAGGGATAAATACCAAAAGCCCGCCAGCAATGATGCCGGGAATGGAAAGCGGCAGTGTGATATCCTTGAACACCTGCCATGGCTTTGCACCCAGATTCATCGCTGCCTCATTCAGCGTCAAGTCGAGCTTTTCCAGATTGGCAAACAGCGGCAGGATCATGAATGGCAAATAGGAATAAACCGTCACCAGAATAACGGCAAAATTGGTGTTCATCATCGGAATAAAGCGCACAGTCCATTCGTCCGGGGCCAGTGTGTTGTAAAGCGCAGTCAGCGATTTGTTGAACCAACTGTTGGACCCCATCAGTCCGATCCATGCATAGACACGCAACAGAAACGAAGTCCAAAAAGGCAGGATGACCAGCATCAAAAGGATGTTGCGCGTGGTCTTATGTACGCGCGTCAAAGCCAGTGCCATCGGGTAGCCGATCAAAAGGCACAGCACGGTTGCGATCGCCGCATTCCAAGATGATGTCAGAAAAGCACGAATGTAGAGATTGTCTTGCGTTAGCCGTAGGAAGTTGTTGCCATTGAGATAGGGCCAGGTTTCCCCGAATTTGAATGGCGGCGATGCTCCGACATTCCACGCCATACTCATGGCCAGAACGATCAGGAACGGCAGGAAGAAGAACGCGAACAGCCAGATGTAAGGGGTGCCGATGATGATTGACTGCCAACCCTTGCTGTTGAACCAACGGCTGAATGCGCCTTCGCCTTTTGTGGATTCTTCCATCCCCATCACTCCGCAAGCAGAATAACTGAGGAGGGATCAAATGACAGCCAAACCTTATCGTCCCATTGCGCCACACGCTCATGTTCTCCTGCTCGGCGCGCATTGACGACATTGATCGACACCACAGTGCCGGTCGGCAACTGGATTCGGTAAAGCGAATCTTTGCCGAAGTAGCCGAGATCGTTAACGACCGCCTGATAGGCGTTGCGGGCCTTGTCCGGCTTGCTGCGCGTGATGGAGATTTTTTCGGGCCGAACCGCAACATTCAGTTTGCTGCCGACTACGACCGCTTTATCGGCGCGTGCCTGAATCGGCTTGCCAATCGCTGGAACATCCAGCGTGACCAGTCCGTCGCTCACATCTATAACTGTTCCCTCAAACAGGTTGATGGAACCGATGAAATCGGCAACGAAACGGCTATTGGGATTTTCGTAGACTTCCGTCGGTGAGCCGATCTGGCGGATGATGCCCTTGTCCATAACGGCGATGCGGTTGGAGAGTGTCATCGCCTCTTCCTGATCGTGGGTGACGACGATGAAAGTGATGCCAGTCTTGTACTGGATGTTCATCAGCTCGAATTGCGTGTGCTCGCGCAATTTCTTGTCGAGTGCGCCCAGCGGCTCGTCCAGCAGCAGGACTTTCGGGTGTTTTGCCAGCGCGCGGGCGAGCGCAACGCGCTGGCGCTGCCCGCCGGAAATTTGGTGCGGTTTGCGCCCGGCAAGCGGCGTCAGTTGCACGAGATCGAGCATTTCACGCACGCGATCATCGACCTCTTTTTTCGGGAGTCCGATGTACTTCAAGCCATAGGCAACATTTTTCTCCACACTCATGTGTGGGAACAGCGCGTAAGACTGGAACATCATGTTGACCGGCCGGTCATAAGGGGCAACCGCAGACATGTCCTGACCGTCGATGAATATCTTGCCGGAAGTCGGCGCCTCGAAACCGGCCAACATGCGCAGCAATGTAGTCTTGCCGCAGCCAGAGCCTCCCAGCAGGGCAAAAAGTTCACCCTGGCGAATATTCAGCGAAAGATCGTCGACTGCCGTGAACGAGCCGAACTTCTTTGTCACATTCTCGATGCGGATAAAACCGTCTGTTGCTGTGGCAGGATTATCCTTTGCATGTCCCGCTTCGTTCATCGTTCAGGCCCCCAAAGTTCCTATAATGAAAGAAGGCGCGATATCAGCCCGACTTGATTTCCGTCCATGCGCGGGTATAGGCGCTTGTCTGTTCATCGCTGAACGGCTTAGGCGCCCAAAGCAGCTTCATCGTTGCCTGATCCGGGTAGACAGCCGGATTATTCAAAACGGAAGGGTCAAGGAATGGCTTAGATGCCAGATTGCCGTTTGCATAGTTTGTAAAGTTCGAACATTTGGCAATCACTTCCGGCTGCAACATATATTCAATGAACTTGTAGGCATTGTCTTTGTTCTTTGCATCAGCCGGAATGCACAGGCAGTCGCACCATGCCGGAGCACCAGTCTTCGGAACGAAATAGGCAAGGTTGAGGTCGGTCACTCCCGCCTCTTCGGCGCGCGCCTTGGCCGTAGAATAGTCACCAGACCAAGAATTGATCACACACAATTCTTTGTTCGGAATAGCGTTCAGGTAATTGGTATTGTCAAAGGTGCGAATGTGCGCCCGAATCGACTTGAAGGCTTCAACGACCGCTTTGTAGTCGTCCAGATTGGTTGTATCGCCATCCTTGCCAAGATATTTCAACACCATCGGCATAGTATCGGTAGGGCTGTCCAAAATGGAAATTCCGCAATCGGCGAGCTTGGCAGCATTCTCCGGCTTGAAAATCAGGTCCATAGAAGACATGTCGGCATCTGGGATGCGTTCTTTGATCATGTCAACGTTGTAGGTGAATCCGACCGAACCCCACATGTAGGGAATGCCATAGTCATTGTTAGGGTCCCAGCCTGCCAGAATGCGCAGAACCTCTGGATCCAGGTTTTTCCAGCTTGGCAATTTGGATCGATCAAGTTTGTCGTAGACCTTGGCTTGAATGAATCGCGGCAATTCAATACCCGACATATCGACAACATCATAACCAGTGGAACCCGCCAGCATTTTTGCCTGCATTTCCTCGGCTGACGAATAGGTGTCATAGGTGACTGCTATTCCTGATGCACTCTGGAAGTCTTCAATTGTGGTTTCGCCGATATAATCAGCCCAGTTATAGATATTCAATACGGCGTCTTCGGCCTGTGCCCGTTTCACATAGGGCATTGCAAGGGCAGTGTAGCCGATGAGACCTATCGCACCGCGACGGTTGAGTTTTAGCATGTCATCGCTCCTCTTTTAGTGCCGCGCTGTAATCTGTGCGCTGGCGAATCCATTGGTGAAACCGGTGCACATCAAACTCCTGCGGCATTAAGGTGCCATGGGAGTAGCGTGCCGATTTTAGTCCCCTTTGATTCATTTCACAGGCTTCTGCGTCCTGCATGAGAACCATTGTTGCGAATTTCACGACATTGTCGAGATCAAAATTTGGAGAGACAAGCGTCTCTTTGGAAAACAGCCACTCGGCGCGCAATTCCGTTTTTTCAGGACCCAGCGGTGTCAAGGAAACGGTGCGAACATAGTCTATGTGGGCAACTACAAACATAGTTGGCAAAAGGGTGACAAAGAAGTGTCCAGCTTGGCGCTCCTTCTCGCTTAGCCCCGCAAACGTAGGCCCGCATGGCCTACCATCCATCGTCCAAGTACTTGTACCCGGCTTGAGAGATCCACTATCGGCTGGCTGGCCGTCCCAATCAGGTGCCTCGTGCGGCGTCATGTATCCGCGTCCATAAACTGGCACCCTATCGCAGAGTTCCGGGTGAATGCCGGGGCAATGCAGGCATTCATTGTAATTTTCCCAAAAGACTTTCCAGTTACAATCGATGGTCTTGGTCAGTGTATGTCCCGTTAGCAATTCCTTCATCGGCCAACTGTCAAGCGCATGTTCGCCCAAATCAGGCATAGTGGAAAATGGTGGCGGCTTGTCGGCTAAACAAACAAAGAGGAATCCATTCCAAGCGTGCGTATGAACTACTAATAAGCCATGCGCAGACCTGTCGAAATCGTCCGTCGGAGAGGCAAAAGGAATATGCACTAAATCCCCATTCGTTGCATAGCTCCATTGATGATAAGGACAGACGATCAGCTTGGATTTCAAAGCTCGTTCCGCCACTGAACAGAGTTCAGCTCCACGATGACGACAAGTATTGTGGAAGCAGGTGATTTTGCCCTCGCCATCACGGACTAAGATCAGGTTTTGACCAGCAATCGAGAGCCGTCTAACCGTCGATGGTGCAAGATCATTGACCCTGCCTACATAAACCCAGCTATTGCCCCAAATGTTTTTCAGGTCATGTTCGAAAGCAGCCAGGTCAATATAAGAGCGGGCGGGCAAGGTCGGCGGGCAATGATCGAGCAGTGGAGAAACGATGGAGCTGGGCTTGTCCTGTTTCATTGCCGTAACCGCCTATTGCACCGATTGCCGACAGGAATTGCTTTGGTAAATCATGCTCCGTGTCATCAAAGTATTCCCGCAGCTTGTTCTTCGATAACCAGATCCACTGCATGGCCGATGGCTTTTAGCGTATCATCAAGGCAAGCTTGGTCGTGCGCCTCGCAGATAAACAGCGGCTCGCGTGAATCGGGTTCGCAAATCACGCCCAGATCATGCAAGTGATAAGCCATCCGGTCATAGAATGTATAATCGGACTTCTTCCAAGCACGATAATCTACTGGCGGCGTTTCGGCGAAGAACAGACCGAACATTGAAGAATGGCCGGAAAAGGAATGAACGATCTTGCGCGCATCCAGCAAAGTCTTGATGCCAGCCTTAAGCTGATCGCCGTAAGCGGCAATTGTGTCCAGTGCAGGGGTCTCATCGAGTATCTGTAGGCAACATTCCGCAGCAGCCAGCGAGACGGAATGGGCAGTGTAAGTGCCACCATGTGCCGCACCGCCATAGCGGAACGTGCGCATGATTTCCTCCCGCCCGCAGACTGCTGCGATTGGATACCCATTGGCCATTGCCTTGGCAAAAGTGCAAATGTCTGGCACGACATCATGAAGCGATTGAACGCCGCCGCGCGCAACGCGAAATCCGGTTTTCACTTCGTCGATGATCAGCAGCACGCCGTATTTGTCACAGAGCGCCCGCGCTCCTTTGACAAATTCATTGGTCGCGGCAATGCCGCAGCAATTGCCCATGATTGGTTCGAGCAACATGGCACCGATATGGTCCGCATTGTTCTTGAATATATCCTCCAGTCGATTGAGGTCATTCATTGGTGTGAGATACACCATGTCTTTCAGCGTCGCTGGAATGCCGCGCGAATAGGGGGCAACGACGGGATCCTTACCGGAGGCCGGGTCCCATGTATCCATACTCGCCATCCACATAGCCGCATCAAACAGGCCGTGATAACTGCCTTCGATCAGAATATAGCTATCCTTACCGGTATAGGCACGGGCAAGCCGTAGCGCTGCCATCACTGCCTCTGTGCCGGAATTGGAAAAGCGAACCAGTTCAATCCCCTTGACCATTTTGGCCATGCGATCAGCCACAATCAATTCGCGCTCGGTTGACAGCGCGAACACGCCGCCCACTTCCATGCCTTTGCGTGCTGCCGCATCTACACGATCGTCGGCATAACCGAGGATAGCTGGTCCATAGCCAAGCCGATAGTCAACATAACAATTGCCATCGATATCCCACATGCGTCCACCCTTACCATGATGGACATAGATGGTGCGCTCATCGCCCCAATAACGGAATGTGGAGGAGACGCCGAGTGGCAGGCGCTTGATGGCCTTTTGCCACTGCGCGTTTGATTTCGCGAGGGTTCGTTTGTTGTTGTTTTGCATGTTCATCACACGCCTCCTCCAGAATTCCCGCTGCCGCATTCTATAGTCTGCGCTCTTTTCGGGTGCTTTAGAATGCAAGAATATTGAATGAACTGTCAATCAAAATGTTCAAGGAAAAATCGGAAAGCGAAATGTTCAGCGAACGGACCGCAACATCGTCAACCAAGTTCGACCGCTTTCAAAATCAGACAGCCGCAAGCTCGGGTCTTCGTGGTCAAGACGTGATAAAATGCGATAAATTTCAAGCGTTTCAGCACTCAAAAGGCCACGATTGTAAAATGCGGCAGCCGCAGCGTAGCGGGTGCGACCTGACCATTCGACCCCGGACGGCGTTCGGATGGCATCCCAATCTTCCTTATCATCATGCATATAGTCACTTGTCCGGAGCAGGCGTCATCGTGCGGCGCGCAAGCTTAATGAACGGTCGCTCGACAACGCGCACCTGTTTCATCATACGCTGGTATTGTAATTCGCGCATGGCGTAGATTTCAACCCATAGATCATCAAGAATCTGAGTGCCGTAAGGACGTTCCAGCGAAGCGAGCGCGATGTTGCGTTTTCCCGTTGGCGACCAACAGGCCGACATGACAAGACCCACCTCGCGCTTTTTGCGATGATAGACCAATGCGTTTTCAGCCGACACATTGCCGGCCACCTCAAGACCAACGAGTACGTGGCACAGTCTGGCGTTATCCCGCGCATCCATGATGGCGCGGCGCCCGTTGAAGTGGTCTTTTTTGGGATCGATCAGCCAATCAAGCCCTACCTCATCGGGAAAGCGGCTACGGTCCATACGCAAAGCACTGTCCACAGTCATGAAGTCATGGTTTGCGACGATGAACCCCGCTTCAATTCGCGCGTGGTCGAGAGCTGCATAACCAATGGGCGTGATGCCAAGCAACGCGCCAGCGTTGATCAAAGCATCCCATAGCAACAGGGCATGCGCAGCATCAACAAACAACTCATACCCGAGATCACCGGTGAAGCCAGTGCGAGAAACGCTAACCTCAACTTTGCCTAACTTGTAATAACCGATCGCGAACGGCCGCAGATTTTCAATGTTCTGAAAGCCAAGATTTTTGAGGATGGCGCAAGATGTTGGCCCCTGCAGTGCAAGTCCAGCTATGCTTTCGGTCACCTCTGCGATTGACACGTCATAGCCGATCGCGCTGTCGAGCATCCAAGGTAAATGTCGCTCCTGACAGCATAGGCGGAAATTATTGCTATTGAATCGGAACAAAGTGCCATCATCCAACACTTGGCCCTCATCATCGCACCAAGCCGTGTACTGAACACGCATCGGTGGCTGTTTTGAAACATCACGCAGCGTGAGACGATTGAGATAGCTTTCGGCATCTGCACCGCTGATCGCATATTTGACCATTGGTGAAATGTCGAACAAAGCGGCAGTCGAGCGGATAGCGAAATACTCGAGTTCTGAATCGGTGATAACTGAAGCGGCCTTGTAGCCATTCCAGACATACCATTATTGCCGGGTCGAGCAGTCGACGAT
>JBGTAU010000056.1:0-2685 GCA_041749675.1 Rhizobiaceae bacterium
CCGGTCAGCTCATCAAAGACGAGGTAGCTTGCCATAATCGCTGGCAGTCCACGTACGTTGTTACCGGGAACGACATTGACGATTTTGACCCCGCCGACGCCAAAGCCGGATGCCCACGCGGGCATTAGCAGAAGCACGTCATCAGGTTCGCCCGGCTTTTTAATTGTGTGATGATGACGCTGCGGCGCCGTTGCACCCATGCTGAAAATTTCGGCGATTGATGCAATGAGATTTGGATAGTCAAGCGCGGAGGCCGTTTCTGCAGCTGTGTAAAATTTCACGGCAATTTCCTTCTGACCATTGTCCTGCAACAAACCAAGAGTGCTCATTGATCGTCTAAAGAGTTCCAGCAGTAAAGCGTGCAGGTGCAAGTGTCGCGCGTTCAATACCGACACTTTCAAAATCATTTGCAAGCGGTTTTCCAAGCAGTAAATCAGCGGCGTAGCGCGCCAATGCAGGTGATGTTTGAATACCAAAGCCGCCTTGTCCTGCCAACCAAAACAGTCCTTCCACTGACGTGTCCCAACCAACGACAGGCGCGCGATCCGGCGCAAAAGTGCGCAAGCCTGCCCATGTTGATGCGGGTCGTGCAGCTTTGATGATTGTGGCTTCGTTTATCCAATGCATGGCCCATGCAACACCTAGCTCATCAGGCTGTGCATCGCACGGCGCACTGTCGTTTTCGTCTGCGGGGGACAGGAGTAATTTGCCGGCATCTGGTTTCATGTAGAAATCTTCGTCGATTTCTTGAACCTCAGGCATAGTTTTCCAATCCGCACTTAAAGGCAGATCGACGGTCACAACAGTGCGGTTCAACGGCGCAAATCCGAGCAAGCCGGCACCGCATAGTGCGCCGACACTATCGGCCCAAGCGCCAGATGCATTCACAATTGCGTTTGCGGCAAACGATCCGTTGTTGGTCTTCAGCTCCCAAGTGCCGCCAATTCTCTTTGCGTCCAGTAGCTCGGCTTTGCGTTGTGCGATTGCTCCGCCGGCTTTGGCCATTCGCTGGTAGCCTTGGAACAAGCTCTCCACGTCAATGTCCCAACAATCGGGATCATGAAATGCACTGGTGAAAAAATCGGGGTTGAGGATGGGTGCTCTTGCCAGCGCTTCGTCCATGGACAGCATCCTCAGTCTGTCAGTTGCGCCGGCCTCCGTTACGAAGACGTCTTCCAGTCGTGCGCGCTTTTCTTCCGGTGCGATCAGGATCATTTCGCGCCTGATCAGGAGCGATGCTTCTGAAAATGCCTGAGGCGGCTGATCGAGAAATGGAAAGGAGATGGCAGCTAGTTTTTCGACCAGCGCGCTGTGGAAACGAAACGCAAATTCTGCAGCGGATCGGCCTGTCGCGTGATAGCCGAATGCATCCTCGCGCTCGAGCAGTAAAACCGAGCGGTGCGGCGCGAGGAAGGCAGCAAGTGACCACCCGGCGATCCCGCCGCCAATTATGGCTACATCGTATCGTTGGCCCATGGTCTGCTTTCGCAAAAATAGAAAAGCCGCCCGGCTTTGTCTCGGGCGGCTTGTATTCCAGTTTCCGATTATTTCATCGTGTAAACATCGACGGTGAAATACTTGTCGTTGATAGCCTTATAGGTGCCATCAGCGCGGATTTCATCGATGGCCTTGTTGAGTGCTTCGCGCAGCGTGTCGTCTTCCTGGCGTACGGCAATCCCTACGCCTTCACCGACAAACTTTGGATCAGTGATCGGCTCACCAACCAACTCGCAGCACGCGCCATCGGCAGCCTTCGACACCCAATCAAGCATCGGCAACATGTCGCCAACCTGCATATCGAGACGACCGTTGACCATATCGAGGTTCACTTCATCCTGTGTTGGATAGGATTTGATTTCGGAATCCGGATACATGGCAGTGGCGAACTCTGCCTGCGTGGTGCCAGACTGCGCGCCGATAACTTTGCCCTTCAATCCGGCAGCTGAAAAATCAGTAATGCCTGCACCCTTTTTGGCAACATGCGTCATGGCTGCTTTGTAGTAAGGGAGAGTGAAATCTACCGCCTTCTTGCGCTCTTCTGTGATGAACATAGATGCGATGATCATGTCATATTTCTTGGCAACGAGGCCTGGGATGATGCCGTCCCAGTCTTGGGTTACGACTTCGCATTCCACCTTCAATTTTGCGCAAAGCGCTTGGCCAATCTCAACATCAAAACCACCAACTTTACCGGCGGCATCTACCATGTTGAAGGGCGGGTACGCGCCTTCCGTGCCGATGACGAGCTTATCAGCTGCTGACGCTGCGAATGCCGCACTGAGCGTTAACGCTGCAGCCAATGCTGCTGTTTTCATGAGTGATTTCATGCAATTCCCCTTTGTTGATTAACAGGCTGAGGCCTGATCAGACCGCGAGACTATCGCCGCAAAACACCAGCCGCAAGCGACAAAGCGCCAACCTGCTGATCAGTTTGCGCCAAGCCGGCTCAGTGTCACAATCATGTTGTGCAAAAGCGTCAGAATCGCAAAGAACCCAATGGGATGTCTGCAATGACACTTCACATGCTTGAGTTGCCACACCGCAAGCCCGCGAGACTTGAAGGACTTGCACCGTCGGACGCCGTGCTTGGACGGATTGGAAATCTTGAAGCGCGACTAGCAGTGACCAGCGGAGAAATCCGCCAAGCACAACGGCTTCGCTTTCGCATATTCATGGAAGAGCGCG
>JBGTAU010000057.1:0-5431 GCA_041749675.1 Rhizobiaceae bacterium
ATAAAGCGTAATTGGCTTTATTGATGAAAACGACTTCTAAGTTTTTATCAAGTAGCACCACGCCCATGCGCATGGAATCCATGATGGCTTTCATATCGGCAAAATCGCTCGCGCTTTTTTGTATTGCCAATGCGAGATTGTGTTGCGCGTGCTTCTGCTCTGTAATGTCAAAACAAGAAGTGAGCCGATTGCCGTTGGACAATTTGACGGACGAGAACATGTAAGTGGTATTGCCGATGCCGCGCTCTTCCCTTGGCGCTATGTTGCCAATGCGAGCCTCGGCTAAGCAGCGCTGGGTATTTGTCTCCCACTCGGCTTCGGTAAGGTTAGGAAAGTCTTTATGAGACTCTCTCACCATGTCTTCGTACTTTGTGCCGAAATAGTCGCGGCCCATATCGAGGTTCCAAAACCTCTTATTGGCAGTGTTAACGGCGATCACATTCAGTTCAGGGCTAAGGAGTGTAATTCCCAGCGGCATCGCGTTGGCAACTTCAAGCAAACTTTCGCGATGATTCTTTATTTCAGCCATTGCGTAAGCAAGTTTGGTTTCGCGATCTTTTATCTCGTCAATAATCGTGTTGGTGCCGACTAGCAGGGCTTCTGAATTTTCCAGCATGATACGATTTTTATAGGTCAGAAAACTGACCGTCGTGCCGTCAATTTTAATTTTCGATTCTTCGTTTCGGCGTACCTTGCCTTCAGCCAGAACCGCGCGATCTTCACGGGCGAATATCTCAGCATTTTCAGGGGTATGGATGTCGAAATCAGTGTAACCAATAATGTCTTCTTCAGTGCGTTCATCCAGTTCCAAATTCGCTTTGTTTGCGAAAATTTTTTGCAACTTTTCATTTTTGATGAAAACTGACACAGGAATTGCGTCTAACACTGCAAATAGCAGGTCGACTGTTTTGTCCACGCCATACGTGTCAATAAAATGTTGTTTAACTTGTGCGTTCATTTTTTGCTTTTCTTTGCCCTAAGGTGCTGAAATGTAAAAATTCACCACCACCCAATTGGGACGTAGTGTTAACGGATATAGTTAATATCTTGTATAACTTGTCTCAAAATGACGCAGTTAAGTACTACTTGGGGTTACGCGTCTGGGAAACTTGGCAGCGAAGAAAACGCTCTTTTTAATGCGTCTGACCAACCTTCTGAAATTGTTCGGTAATAACTGTCGTCGCGGTCAATGCGCTTTTGTAACCCAAGGCGATAAGTCTCTCGCTCATAAAACGCGAGATCCAACGGCAGTCCGACTGAAAGGTTAGATTTTAATGTCGAATCAAATGAAACTAACAATAATTTGGCCGCTTCAGCGAAACTCATTGCTGGATCATAAGCCCGCACGATGATGGGCTTACCGTATTTGTGCTCGCCAATTTGAAAGAACGGCGTGTCTTGTGATGATTCGATAAAGTTACCTTCGGGATAAATCTGAAAAAGACGTGGCTCTGAGCCTTTGATCTGTCCACCCAAAATAAAAGTCGCGTTGAATGCGGAGTCTGCTTTCTGTCCAGCTGGCGAGGAATTGGCAATAATTTCCCGCACCGTATCACCGACCAAACGCGCTGTCTGAAACATGGAAGGTGTTTCGAGCAATGTTTGATGGCGCTCTTCCGGGGCTTTTGTACGCTCGTCGAGGAGACTGATAACCGCTTGTGTCGTGGCCAAATTGCCTGCTGCCATCAAAACGATAACCCGCTCGCCTGGCGCTTCCCACGTATACATTTTCTTGAACGTCGAAATATTGTCGACACCGGCATTGGTGCGCGTATCGGACATAAAAACGAGGCCTTTGTTTAACTTAATGCCGACGCAATATGTCATGGTTTTTTACGAATCCGCTGTTCAATCAGCGGATTACTGCTCTACTTTCACTTCAACATCAAGCGTCTCAGTGCCGCTGCCATGCCTTATCCCTGATATTGGGGCGGCATCACGATAGTCTAAACCGACGGCAACGCGGACATATTTTTCATTGGGGCATATTTGGTTGGCAGGATCAAACCCGACCCAACCCAACCCTTGAACATGGGCTTCTGCCCAAGCGTGGCTTGCGGCTTGGTTTTCAACATCGGGTATCATCAGATAGCCAGAAACATAACGCGCTGGCAGGCCACATAATCTTGCAGTGGCAACAAACACTTGTGCATGGTCTTGGCAAACACCATTGCCTGCGATCAGCGCATCTTCTGCCGTCGTCTCTACATTGGTTTGTCCCGGAACAAAGGCCATCTTGGCTTCAATAATCGCCATAAGTTCATGCAATTTGGTCAGCTCATCGCTGGTGCCTGAAATATCATTCGCTAACGCATGGATGTTGTCACCTGGCCGTGTCAGCTTTGTTTGGCGTGTATACATCCATAACGGAGAGTTGACGCTGTCGCTGCCAAGGACGCCCGATGCATCGAAAGTGGTAACGGTGCCGCTTGCAGTAATCGCAATCTCGCGTGCGCCGCGCTCGTTTCGGATCAGTTCAGTAACGTTGTTGAAACCGTCCTGATAGCTCACTTCGTGATGTGCACCGACGCAAACGACTTGCCAATCATGTACGGTTTGTATCTGGTTAGATTGCGGCACAAGGTGTAGCCGTTGCAGCGCGTAGGGCACGGGCACATCATAATGATAGGTCGAAGTGTGGCTGATTTTGAGCAACATTTGATGTATAGACCTAATCAAAATTGTAGGATTCAGCAATCGCTGTACCCAGCCGGTTATTTTGGTCGATGAAATCCCTCAAAAACTCGTGCAAACCTCCCTCAATAATCTGCCCGATTGAACGACCGGTCAGTGTTCCTTTGGTAAATTGGGCTTGGACGCAGGCTTCCGTTTTGATGCCGTAATCACGCTCCAAGTAGCCAAGGTTTACATCAATATTATGATAGCAAAACGCCAGAGAACGCGGCATTCGATCGTTGAGGATGAGATAATCAGCAATGTTGGCAGCTTTGTACTCAGCCTCATAAACCCAGCGATAGGAGCGGTGTGCCGATACGGAGCGCAGGATCGATTCCCATTGTGTGTTGTCTATTGCCGAGCCAACATAAGAAGCTGACGGCAGAAGAACATAGTATTTTACATCCAAAATACGCGCCGTGTTGTCCGCGCGCTCGACATAAGTGCCAAGACCACAAAAATTGAAAATCTCATTGCGCAACATAGTGCCGTGAAATGCACCGCGAATAAGCGCAGTCTCGCGCTTGATTAAATCTAGCGTGATCGGAAGTTCATTTTCTTTGACCGGCCTGCTCAGCGCCTTTGTCAGGTTCATCCAGCCCATATTTACCGCTTCCCAAGCCTCTTGTGTGAGGGCTGTGCGCACCATGCGGGCATTAAATCGCGCTGCTGCTATGCAGGATAATACGCTCGATGGATTGCCGGTATCGCGTAAGAGATAGTCAATGACATTGGCTGCGTTGCAATCTGTATGATTGGCTTCAAAGCCGGCCGTTGCGCCAGCACTCAGTACTACAGAAGACCACTCATCTTGAGCGCCAGCAGATTTGGTCAACGCCATGCGCGTGCCAGCATCGACCAACCGCGCCATGTTTTCGGCGCGATCGATGTAGCGGTGCATCCAATAAAGTCCGTTTGCGGTGCGTCCTAAAAGCATGTCAGTCGTCCAATACCCAAGTGTCTTTGGTGCCGCCGCCCTGACTGGAGTTGACCACCAGCGAGCCTTCTTTGAGCGCCACGCGCGTTAAACCACCCGGTGTTATGCGGATTTTATCTGAAACTGTTACAAATGGGCGCAAATCAACATGGCGCGGGGCCAAGCCTTTTTCTGTGAAAATCGGCACTGTCGATAGCGCCAGTGTTGGCTGGGCAATATAGTTGTTTGGTCGCGCTTTCAGCTTGGCTGCAAATATTTCGCGTTCTGCCTTAGTAGAAGCCGGGCCGACGAGCATGCCGTAGCCGCCTGAGCCATGGACTTCTTTGATCACCAAGTCTGCCATATGTTCCAAAACATATTTCAAGCTGTCCGGCTCCGCGCAGCGCCACGTCGGGACATTCTGCAGTATCGCTTTTTGCCCCGTATAGAATTCGACGATCTCCGGCATATAAGAATAAATGGCCTTATCATCGGCAATGCCAGTACCTGGTGCATTGGCAATCGTGACATTTCCGGCTCGATAAATATCCATGATCCCAGCAACGCCCAAGCGCGATGTTGGATTGAAGGTCAGCGGGTCTAAATATTCATCATCGATTCGCCGATAGAGCACATCAATGGCCGTATAGCCTTGCGTTGTGCGCATCATGACTTTGCCGTCTTGCACTTTAAGTTCAGAGCCTTCAACCAATTCAACGCCCATTTGATCTGCCAAAAAGGCATGTTCAAAATAAGCGGAATTGAATGAGCCGGGTGTAAGAACCGCGACAGTTGGCTTACCCTTGCACCCTATTGGCTTTACGGCTTCGAGTGAACTGCGCAATTGTTTTGGATAATCAGCAATGGGGCGCACATTGATTTGTTGAAACAGCTCGGGAAACAATTGCAGCATCGTTTCTCGGTTTTCGAGCATATACGAAACGCCAGACGGCGTGCGGGCATTGTCTTCCAGCACAAAAAACTCGTTCTCAGATGTTCTGACAATGTCGATGCCAATGATGTGCGTATAGACCCCAGCGGCAGGTCGAAACCCGACCATTTCCGGCAGAAACGCTTCGTTCTGTGCAATTAAGCTGATCGGAATGCGGCCAGCTTTAATGATTTCCTGACGGTGGTAAATATCATCTAAGAATGCGTTGATGGCAACAACGCGTTGTTCAATGCCTTGTGCCAATTTGCGCCACTCTGAGCCAGAGATGACCCGCGGCACAATATCAAATGGAATCAAGCGTTCATCGGCCTGCTCGTCGCCATAGACGCCAAAGGTAATTCCGGTGCGGCGAAAAACCTGCTCGGCTTCCACCGATTTTCGCCTCAAATGCATTTCGTTTTGTCTTGAAAACCAATCAGCGTAAGGCTCGTATGGCCTGCGTTTTGTGCCATTACTTGCCAACATTTCATCAAAAGCGGTTTTTTTCATGCTTGCCCCTCACATGAATTCTGCGCAGTGAATGGTCCGATTGGCAAGTGTTGATTTTGCTTATTTATTAGGCAACTCAAATATTTTTCCAGCGCCAGATCGGGATCTAAAGGCATGCTGATTCCGTTAACAAAACGTTCCATGAAAGGCTCGTTTTTAGGTAACCCAAATAATCAAGCTCTCATACTTATCTGTTAGCATACGCTTATCAACAACAGCGAGCCCCCTCACGCTATGAACCACGTTTCATGCTTTTCAAAGTTTTTTAAGGATCAATCCGGACAATTTGCGATCATGTTCGCAATTATCCTATTGCCTTTGTTGGCTGGCGTGGGTTTGGCGATTGACTATGCGTCTGCGCTTCAGTCGAGTACCCGTTTGCGCGATTCAACTGATGC
>JBGTAU010000058.1:0-39208 GCA_041749675.1 Rhizobiaceae bacterium
CAGCTATCAGAGCGCGTTTTGCGGTTTGCCGATAACCTTGCGCCAGCGCAATTTCACCTTGTCGCTGAGCCGGTCGAGCGTGAGCTAGCAGAGGGGATGACAGCGTACCTTTGGGGCTACAATGGACAATCGATAGGGCCAACCATAGAAGCAGTCGAGGGAGACCGTGTTCGAATTTTCGTCACGAACAAATTGCCCGAGCACACCACCGTTCACTGGCACGGCATGATTTTGCCGTCTGGCATGGATGGGGTGGGCGGCTTGTCTCATCCCCAGATTAAACCCGGCATGACGTTTGTTTATGAGTTTGATCTCGTGAAGAGCGGTACGTTTATGTACCACCCTCACGCCGATGAGATGGTGCAGATGTCGATGGGAATGATGGGAATGTTCATCGTGCATCCCAAGGAACCAACCTTCATGCGCGTTGACCGCGATTTCGTATTCTTGCTCAACGCCTATGACATCGATCCCGGCTCTTACGTGCCAAAAGTAATGACCATGACCGACTTTAATCTATGGTGCTGGAACAGCCGGATTTTCCCCGGCATTGATCCACTTGTTGTCAGCAAAAACGACAACGTCCGGGTGCGAGTGGGTAACCTGACCATGACCAATCACCCGGTCCACATGCATGGCTATGATTTTGAAGTTACAGGCACGGACGGCGGCTGGACGCGGCCAGAGGCGCGCTGGCCGGAAGTGTCAGTTGACATACCGGTAGGCGCAATGCGGGCCTATGAATTCAAGGCGGTTTATGAAGGCGACTGGGCCATTCATTGCCACAAAGCGCATCACACTATGAATGCAATGGGCCACGATGTCCCGACATTCATCGGCGTTGACAAGAGTTCGGTCACGAAAAAAATCCGCAAGCTCCAGCCGGAATACATGCCGATGGGCACCGCCGGCATGGCCGACATGGGCGAAATGGAAATGCCGCTGCCGGACAACACGGTGCCGATGATGACGGGCTGGGGCCCTTACGGACCCATCGAAATGGGCGGAATGTTCTCCGTGGTCAAAGTCCGCGAAGGCATCAACGCCGATGATTACAAAGATCCAGGCTGGTACAAAAACCCGCCCGGTACCCAAGCCTGGGAATGGACTGGCGAATTGCCGGACACAGCCAAGGCGACGGACGCTAAAACACAAGTCACGCCCGTGCCGAAAAGCAATGGCTGATTAAGATTCACATTCTCCCAAGAAAATCGAAAGGAACATTAAATGGTACGACTGATACTCGCAGTAACCTGTGCAATGCTGACGACTTCCGTTTTCGCAGGCGGCACACACGACGGCGGACACGCTGAAGCCATGAAGGTCGGGGAAGCCGGCGACAAGGCCAAGGTCACTCAAACAATTCAGGTGACAATGAAAGAGACGGACGATGGAAAAATGCTCTTTTCGCCAGCAAACCTGCAGGTGCGCAAGGGCCAGACCGTCAAACTCCGGATCAAGAATATCGGCGAACTCGACCACGAATTCGTCCTTGATGAACATGCGAAAATCACTGAGCACAAGGCCGTTATGGAGAAGTTTCCAGAGATGGAACATGACGATCCAAACTCTATTCGCCTAGCGCCGGGCGAAGCAGGCGATATTGTCTGGAAGTTCACCAATGACGGCGGCTTTCAATTCGCTTGCCTAGTTCCGGGACACTATGATGCCGGTATGCACGGCGAAGTTAAAGTCTCGATCAAATAATCCCTCCAAACAGATTGGAAAATGAAATGAAGTTCCCAATGAAAATCGCCATTGCACTTGCAGTCGCCGCCGCAACAGCATTTGGCGCAAACGCCGCAGAATTCACCAAAGCCACGGTGAAGAAAATTGACATGAAGAACGAAAAAGTCACGCTTATCCACGAACCACTCAAAAATCTTGATATGCCCGCCATGACAATGGTGTTTAAAGTTGCGGATAAGACGATGCTCGAAAAGCTGAAAGAAGGCGCGAAGATTGAGTTTGTTGCTGACCGCGTCAACGGCAAACTGACAGTCACGGAACTGAAGTAAGCTCAAGTTAACGCCCAAACTGGTTTGAAATCCTATTTGGGCGTTCCTGCGGTCGCAGCTGGTTGCTTTCACCAATTGATCGCAAGAGAACCAGCCGCAAAAACCAACGACCACCAACTTTTTGGGTAGGCTGCCTTTTTGATCGCGCTCATATGCCAAGAAATTGACTCGCATTTCTCCCATCATCTGCCATGATATCAGCATCGTGTTTAAGCTGGGAGGCGGACATGAATGGAGTTTCTCGGATATTAATATTTGCGGCCGCGATTGGCACGCACGCTGCATTTGCTGAACCCATTGAATTTCACAGGCAAACTTTCAGCGACCAAATGACGGTCAGCATGGTTTTGACTTCGCAGTCGCCGTCGCTTCGACCGGGCTATGATTACCTTGCCACAATTAATCTCATAGAGACCGACCGTTTGGGCAACATTAAATTTAACGATGGCGGCCTTCACAAAGTGAGTGTCAAATGCGGCGGCACGTTCGGCAAGGTATTTGTCGGTGGTCGGGAGTACATCATTATGGCCAAAAGATATTCTCAACAGGATCAGTGGAAGAACCATCTTTGGTGGGTCGTGTGCCCGGAGCCTCCTGTTTCCTGAACGAGGTGAAGCGGTAACTGGTTTGCGGCGCACATGGCGGAACATCGTTGCCGCGTAAGAAATTTCGAGTAAGACGACCCAATCTCGCTATTTGGAATCAACTGAAAATAAGCGCCCGCCATGAACAAGGCCACTGTTCCAGTTTTGATATCGGCGATGGCGCTGACGGTGATTGCCACATCCTATTTTCTACGACCAAGGTCAGTTTCGACTACGAAGGCAGATCTGCAAGTTGTCATCCCGACGCTCAGCCTGACAGAGCAGAATGGCGAGCGCTCCTTCAACACACACTGCGCGTCATGTCATGGTGTGAATGCGGCAGGCAAAGCTGATCTGGGGCCCTCGTTCATAAGCAAAGTCTATGAGCCTTCGCATCATGGAGATCACGCATTTGTCTTGGCAGCGAAGAACGGAGTTAGGGCGCATCATTGGCGTTTCGGCAATATGCCGCCAATACTGTCGGCAAGCGACAATGATCTGGTAGATATAATCGCGCATGTTCGCGCGATACAAAAGTCAAATGGAATTTATTGATTTATCGTCTGATGCAACTCTTTCAGGCTGCACTCCAATATAAATGGAAATACTAACAGAATCAGGATTTTATGAGCCTTAGCGTCAGATTGAAGCATGAATTATTTTCCACGAGTTATCCCAAGCACATAAATGTTATCAACTGGGTTGGTGATTGCTATTGCCTTGCAATGGATGATAATCTCTAGCCATGAAATTGTTTCGCTCACTTTTTCTTTGTGGCCGCGTGCTCATTGTGTTGAGCCTGCTGCTACTCAGTTTCGAGGCGCCTGCAATGCCTGTTGGCATGTCAGTGGAATGTGCAACGATGATGCAATCCGCTGATGAAGGCACGGGGCCAAACGACAGCAGCAAAAGGCGCGTGTGTCCCTACGCTGCCCTTTGTGCCGTTGCGGGGCTCTATTTGAGCACGACGCCCCCGACAGGCTATTCGATGGTGGCCATGTCTAATGTCGACGTGGTGCCGTTTGGCGACACACTCGGCGTAGGCGTTGTGTCTTCGCCCCCGACCAGACCCCCCCGTTTCTAACTCCATGACCGGCCTTTGCCGGTGGCGTTTTTCTATTCTCAACGCTTAGAAACGTCGCTTATTGCGACAAGTGTTCACGCTCTTTGAGCGGCACGCCTTCATGACTTGGAGACTAACATGAACTTTTTGGACCTTTGCGGCGTCCGCGTGGCGCTGATCGCAACGTCATCAATTTTCGCTGCCGTGTCACTCGCTCACGCCGAAATCAAGGACTACGAATTCCAGCTGGTTGAGACCGAGGCCAAGGCTGGCGCGGCAATTGTTTCGGTGCGCCTGATTCATCGGCCGGATAATAAGCCTGTACCCGACGCGGTGATCTTTGCGACGCGGCTCGATATGGCACCGGACGGCATGGAGAACATGACCACCTCTATAGAGGCGATGCCGAGCACGGTGCCGGGCATTTATCCGTTCAAAGTCAATCTAACCATGCAAGGTGGCTGGCGGCTGTCGTTGGGCGCAAAGGTGCAGGGCGAAATCGAAACGTTGGAAAGCCGCCTTGAACTGAAGGTGATGCCATGAGTTTCTATTCACGCATGGTTGTGACCCTCACCACAATTTCCCTGGCCGGGGGAGCCGGCTTTTACGTCGGCAAAAATGGCGTGCCGCCCGAAATCATAGACGCTCTGCCGCAGACTTTCGCTATCGCTGTGGCCTCCAGGCTTCTGCCCTCAGACGCCAAGCCGGCGATGGCTGACAAAAAAATGGCCCAGAAAGCGGACGGCCCGGTCGTCTATTACAAGGCACCCGGCGGCAAGCCGGCATATTCGGCCGTCCCGTTCAGGGACGCAAAGGGCATGGACTATATCGCAGTGCGTGCCGGTGAGGATGTGAGCTTTGATCCCCAGCCTGCGATGAGCGACACCGCTATGGAAGATAAAGCGGTGGCCGATCCGGCAATGGCTGAGGCCGGGGAGCGCAAAATCAAATATTACCGCAACCCGATGGGCCTGCCGGACACATCGTCCCTGCCAAAGAAAGACTCTATGGGGATGGATTATCTCCCCGTCTACGAAGGTGAAGACAGCGATGACGGCACAATCAAGCTGACGGCGGGCAAGCTGCAGAAGACCGGGGTCCGCTCGGAGCCGGTCGCGCTGCAAGCCATCACCTTGCCGATCCGCGCGCCGGGCACCATTCAGGTCGACGAGCGGCTTGTGTCTCTCGTGACACTGCGCTTTGAGGGATTTGTCGACGCGGTTGAAAACGTCACCACGGGTGACAGAGTCAGAAAGGGCGAGCCGCTGATGAAAATCTATGGTCCCGGCCTTTCGTCCGCAGCCGCCGAATATGTGACGTCGCTCGGCGCCGGTGGGGAGCCAGCCAGTAAGGGCGCACGCCGAAAGCTTGAAAACATGGATGTGCCTGAAGCGGCGATCCGCGAGATTGAGCGCAGCCGCAAAGTTCCGGCATCCCTGGTCTGGTCCGCGCCGCAAGATGGCCTTGTCATGCAGCGCAACGCCGTCAACGGCATGCGGGCGGGACCTGGAGATGTTCTGTTTCAAGTCGCGGACACGTCCAAGGTCTGGGCGCTGATCGATCTGTCAGAGCGCGACATAGCCATGGCCAAGGTGGGCCAATCGGTGATGATCCGTCCGCGCGGCATGCCGGACTATGTGGTCGAAGGAAAGATCGCCTTGATCTATCCGCACATCAACAAGGAGACGAGGACAGGGCGCGTACGCATTGAGCTCGACAACGGAGACGGTAAGCTTCTGCCGGACCTTTACGTGGATGCGGAAATCTCGACCGGGTCGGACATTCCGGTCCTGACCGTGGCGGACAGCGCGGTGATTGATTCAGGCGACCGGCAGATAGTCATACTCGACAAAGGCGACGGCAAATTTGAGCCGCGTCCGGTCAAGGTCGGGCAGCGCGGCAATGGCCGCACGGAAATCACCGAAGGCGTGGCCTTTGGCGACCAGGTCGTCGTCTCTGCCAATTTCCTCATCGACGCCGAGAGCAACCTGAAGGCCGCGCTGCAAGGGTTGAATCCCGAGGAGCAAGCGCAATGATCGCCAAGCTGATTGAATGGTCGGCCCGCAATGTCATGCTGGTGCTGATAGGCACCTTGTTCGCCGTCGCCGCAGGTCTTTATGCGGTGAAAAACTCGGCGCTGGACGCAATCCCCGACCTCTCGGACACGCAGGTCATCGTTTATACCGAGTATCAGGGCCAGGCCCCGCAGGTGGTCGAGGATCAGGTCACTTATCCGCTGACAACGTCGATGCTGACGGTGCCGAAGTCGAAGGTTGTGCGCGGCTTTTCATTCTTCGGTGTTTCCTTCGTCTATATCATTTTTGAGGACGGCACGGACATCTACTGGGCGCGCTCGCGGGTGCTAGAGTATCTCAACGCCGTGTCGCGGCGGCTGCCGAGCGGCGTGACGCCGACGCTCGGACCCGATGCGACCGGCGTGGGCTGGGTCTATCAATACGCGCTGCAATCCAAGGTCAGAACGCTGGCCGAGCTGCGGTCGCTGCAAGACTGGAGCGTGCGCTATGGCATTGCCAAGGCCGAGGGCGTGGCGGAAGTCGCCAGCGTCGGCGGTTTCGTCAAACAGTATAATGTCGTGGTTGATCCGAACCGCATGCGCTCGTTCGGCATCCCGCTGCTCGCCGTGCGCGACGCCATACGCGGCAGCAATATGGATGTCGGCGGGCGCACGGTTGAACTTTCCGAGTTCGAATTCATTGTGCGCGGGCGCGGCTATGTGAAAAGCGTTGAAGACCTGTCGCATGTCGTTTTGAAAGTCGAAAACGGCACGCCGGTGACGTTGAAGGATGTGGCGCGGATCGAGCTTGGTCCGGACGAGCGGCGCGGCATTACTGAATTGAATGGCGAGGGCGAAGTGGCGAGCGGCATTGCGCTGCAGCGCTTCGGCCAAAACGCGCTCGATGTGATCGATAATGTTAAGGCGCGGCTTGATGACATGAAAGTCAGCTTACCCAAGGATGTCGAGATTGTCCCGGTCTATGACCGCTCGAACCTTATTCACGCCGCCGTTGAGACGCTTAAGGGCACGCTGATGGAGGAGAGCATTGTCGTCGCCATCGTCTGCGTGGTGTTTCTCCTGCATTTCCGTTCGGCGCTTGTGGCGATTCTGATGCTGCCGGTCGGCATACTAATGGCGTTTGCCGCGATGAAATATCTCAATATCGGCTCCAACATCATGAGCTTGGGCGGCATTGCCATCGCCATCGGCGCGATGATCGACGGCGGCATTGTAATGATCGAAAACGCGCACAAGCATCTTGAGCGGGCGCCGAAAGACAAGCCGAGGATCGAGGTTCTGATCGGGGCGGCATGCGAAGTCGGCCCGGCCCTGTTCTTCTCGCTGTTGATTATCACCGTGTCGTTCCTGCCGATTTTCACCATGGAGGCGCAGGAAGGGCGGCTGTTCTCGCCATTGGCTTTCACCAAGACATTTGCCATGGGCGCGGCGGCGCTGCTGTCGATCACGCTGGTGCCGGCGCTCATGGTGATTTTCGTTCGCGGCCACATCGTTCCCGAGCACAAAAACCCGATCAACCGCTTTCTCATCTGGATGTACCGCCCTTTGATCGAAAAGGTTTTAAAAGCGAAAGTGATGACCATCATGATCGCGCTCGTCGCGCTCGGCGTCAGCGTCTGGCCGGCGCGGCAATTGGGCAGCGAATTCATGCCAAGCCTGAATGAAGGCACGCTGATGTATATGCCGACAACTCTGCCCGGCATCTCCGTCACCAAGGCGGCGGAGCTTTTGCAGACGCAGAACAAGATCATCAAGACCTTCCCGGAAGTTGAATCGGTCTATGGCAAGGCAGGTCGAGCCGAGACCGCGACAGACCCGGCGCCAACTGAAATGTTTGAAACGGTTGTCAATCTCAAGCCGAAGGAGGAATGGCGCCCGGGCCTGACGGTTGACGGTCTGATCGCTGAACTCGATAAGGCGTTGCAGTTCCCCGGTGTCTCCAACGCATGGACCATGCCGATCAAAGCCCGCACCGACATGCTGGCCACCGGCATCCGCACGCCTGTCGGCATCAAGGTTCTGGGCACTGACCTTGTTGAAATGGAAAAGCTCGCCCGTCAGATTGAGACAGTGGTCAAAGCCGTTCCCGGCACCTCCAGCGCCTATGCCGAGCGAGTGATTGGCGGCTATTATCTCGACATCGTGCCGGACCGGTCCTCTTTGGCGCGTTATGGCCTGATGGTGTCGGATGTGCAGGACACGGTGTCCGTCGCACTGGGCGGCGAGTCGATCACCACGACGGTTGAAGGCCGTGAGCGCTATGGCGTCAATCTGCGCTATCCGCGTGACATGCGCTCCAGTCCGCAATCCATCGCCCGAGAGGTGCTGATTTCGCTGCCGGATAGCGGAACCATTCCGCTGGGCGATGTCGCCGAAGTGAAGCTGTCGCGCGGGCCCACGACCATCCGCACCGAGAACGGCCAGCTTGCCGTCTATATTTTTGTCGATATCCAGGGCCGCGATCTTGGCGGTTACGTTAAGGATGCAAAAGCCGCCGTCGCCGCCAGCATTAATTTTCCGGCGGGCTCTTACGTTGTGTGGAGCGGCCAGTTCGAGTTTCTGGAGCGGGCGACGGCGCGGCTGAAACTGGTGGTGCCGGTGACGCTGCTGATTATCTTTCTATTGCTTTACCTGAACTTCCGGCGGATCACAGAAACGCTCATCGTTATGCTGTCGCTGCCCTTTGCGCTCGTCGGCGGGCTGTGGCTGATGTGGTGGCTCGGCTTCAACTTCTCCGTCGCCGTCGGCTTTATCGCGCTGGCAGGCGTTGCGGCGGAAACCGGCGTCATCATGCTGATCTATCTTGATCAGTCGATGACGGAGCTGCAGGCTAAGCGCGATGCTGAGGGCGCGCCTTTCACCCGCGCCGACCTGCAGGCCGCCATCATGCTCGGCGCCGTCGAGCGAGTGCGTCCGAAAATGATGACGGTAGTTGCCATCATGGCAGGCCTCGTCCCGATCTTGTGGAGCACCGGCGCGGGATCGGAAGTCATGCAGCGCATTGCCGTCCCGATGATCGGCGGCATGATCTCGTCGACCATCCTCACACTGGTGGTGATTCCAGCGGTGTATGGGCTGGTGAAGGCATTTGGCTTGCCGAAAGCCGAAGTTCAAGCGAAATCAGCGGTGCCAATCGAAGCGGGCTTAGCCCTTCAAGAGCAGACGCCCGCATGGCACGGCTAATCACCTTAAAATTTCGCCCGACTGAATAGTATAGAGTACGGCTCTGCTTTCGAAATTTGAGCCAACATTGCAAACGATGATGGCGCAATCGCAATTGGTCGATTCAAGCAGTTTCTTTGATTTTGGCCTTCAACCCTGTTTGCTGCTCGCGCAGCTTCCGCCACCCGAACGGCGTTCGCCCTTCTGGTTTGAAAATCGAAAGGATCAACGGAAGACACAGAACAATCATGCCACCAGCGGCGTGAACTGTGAGTTGGATTCCCATTTCATGAAGTTCCGCGCGGGGTAAGAAGGATTTCGTGGAAAGTTCTGCCGCGTAATCAATCAGCTCAATCTTGACAATCAGAATCGCGGTCGCAAGAACCACGAGCAGGAGCTTTATCAATACCCAGTAGTGTTTGAACAAGCCCCAATGTGTTCCAAGTGATTGAACAATCCCCGAAATGAGTGAGGCAAATGCGAGCGGGACAATCACCAAACGCGTAGTCAATTGCATCGAGAAATAAACGGCCCGGATGATTTGCTCTTCTTGGCGCGTGATTCCCACGATAGCGAGCGCAAAAAAAGCCCCTATAGCACCAAGTAGACCGACGGAAGATGCAATATGCAACATGAGCATCAATTTGCGCATGCGAGGTTGCATGGTCATGGCCCTGCTTGGCCACTGATTGACGGCATGTGCATGCCTTTCATATTCGACATCCCTTGTGTGCCGAAAACGAGATGGATTGCAAACACCCCCAAAAGAACGGCTGCGACCAGCGCCGACAATTTCACCCATTTTGGTGTTTTTGAGTTTTCCAGTGAATCAACCCTTTTATGGATTTCACGACTCATCGGTTGAAGCCCCAAAACTGGCAATTATTTATCAATACATTGTGTATATCAAAAAGTGAAGTGTGGTCAATCTCGACTTTAGTGCCTGACCACCTATGATAACGCGATATGCCAAAGTTATGGAACGAAACAATCGACGAGCACCGACGTGCGGTGCACGAAGCAACCCTGGATGCCGCCGCCAATCTAGTGGCTGAGCAGGGGTTAATCTCGATAACGATGGTGAGTGTTGCGGAAAAGACCGGCATCAGCCGCGCGACACTCTACAAGTATTTTCCAAGTGTTGAATCAATCCTTTTGGCTTGGCACGAACGCCACGTTCAAGGACACTTAGAATTTTTGGAAACGGTCCGCGACGGTTCTGTTGGGGCGCAACGGCGTCTTGAGGCAGTTCTTAAGGCGTACGCATTCCTTTCCTATTCACCTCACACTGGCGAAATTGCTTCCTTCTTGCATCGAGGTGCCCATTTCACTCACGCGCAGGAACAGGTCAATGCGTTGATCCGCGATCTTATTGTTGAGGGCGTGGCCGCTGGAGCGGTTCGCTCAGATTTGCCACCGGACGAACTTGTAGGCTTCTGCATGCGTGCTTTGACTGCCGCTAAGTCACCAACCAAAGAAGTCGTCCTTCGGCTTGTTCTGGTTATTTTGGACGGATTGTCTGTGCCGCGTTGATACTCTCTATACAAAATGTGAATGTTTTTCTGGGAGACTGGCACGAAACTTGTTGGTCACATCGACAAGATAGTGTTCGACGCCGATTGGAACGTCAATGAAACCGAGTGTGAGTAAGCCACGGATTGACTGGGTAGACTATGCCAAAGGAATTTGCATCATTCTGGTGGTGTTCATGCATGCAAATGGCGGTGTCGAAAAGCTCCTCGGCACAGAGACTTGGTTCAACGGGTTCATTGAATGGGCAAAGCCCTTCAGAATGCCGGACTTTTTCCTGATTTCGGGATTGTTTTTGGCGAGTAGGATCGATGATCCTTGGCGGCGCTATTTCGATGCCAAGGTCGTGCATTTTGCCTATTTCTATTTTCTCTGGATGACGATTCAGCACGTCTTCAAGGACGTCGCGAGAGGCGAAACGGATACGTCCGGACTGTCCCATTACGCGTCAGGTCTCATCCAGCCGTTTGACACATTATGGTTCATCTATCTGCTGGCCGTTTTTTTTGTGGTCGTCAAAGTCACGCGCGGGGTCTCGCCAATCGCTATGTTTGCATTCGGAGCGTGGCTCGAAATGTTGCCAATTGAAACCGGATCGATTCTTATCCATGAATTTGCGGGCCGCTTTGTCTACTTCTACGTCGGTTATTGGATGGCGCGGCAGGTTTTCGTCTATGCGGACCGCATCCGTGGTTTCGACCCGACAATGGTGCTGCTCGGACTGGCGGCTTGGGCGGTCTTTGAAGCTGGAATGGTGAGTAGCGGCGTTGCCCCGATGCCAATTGTCAGCCTGTTGCTCGGCCTCATCGGAACTGCGGCGCTGATCGCAACAAGTGTTTTGATCGCCAAGTCTGGCAAGTTCGCCATGCTCAGATACTGCGGCGCAAATTCGATTGTAATTTATTTGGCGTTCAGTCTCTTCATGGGCACGACGCGTGTGGTCCTTGCGATGCTCCTCCCCGGCATGGAACCAAGCTTGATTTCTCTGCTTTCGACGACGGCGGGGGTAGTTGGGCCTCTCGTGATGCACTCTTTAACAAGAGGAACGCAATTAGATTTCCTGTTCAACCGGCCTCAATTGGCGCGCATTGGATCGCCGCTTCGATCCGAAATCGTGCAATAATACGACCTTTCTGACCGCCAGTATCTGAAAGGCTGGCAAAAAGCAGAGCTACTGATATGGGTCGGCCAAAGCAGCCTTTGGCCGACTGACGGGTTCAGCTGAAAGTGACACCAGCTTAGCCATTTTCACTGGGCCTTCGCGCTTCAACAGCGAACGGAAGCTCTTGTGCATACCCCCGTCCATATAGACTGGAACACCGCTCACGGAGATGCTTCCGACGGTTGGATCTGAAAGCGCATCAAGAAGTGGCTTTTCTGCCGACATGGCGAGCATGGGCAGAGTTGAACAGTCTTCACCTGCTTGGCCGGAACCAAATATATATTTGCCCCCGCAGTTGGATATCAATGGGGGAGATTTGGTAGTCTCAAAGACGTCATATCCCACTTTAAGATTCTGCCAAAAGCCAAAATTCGGATCGCTCTGGTACTTTCTCATGTTTGCTGCGGTCATCCGAAACGGAAACGACTGCACCTGAAACTCCCGCTGCCCGGCGGCAAGCGCTGCGGCAGCGATCGCATAAATTTCGCTGACACCTGAGTCGGTGAGCGCAAAGCAGCCCGCTGAGGTGCAAGCACCATGAACCATGAGCGCCTCTCCTTTGTATCCAAGTTCCCGCTCAAGTTTGTTCGGATAGCCAAGATTGAAAGACACGTTGTATTGCGAATTGGGGTTCATCTGCCACGCCGCAACACTGTAAAAGCCCTCTGGCGCCTGACGGTCACCTTCAACTTTCTTGGGCCCAAGTTTCCCGGACCAGCGGCAGATAGGATAGATCTTGAGTAAGGCATATCTGCCGGATCGATCCTGCTTCCAGACCTCCAGTTCGCTTTCCTGTTTGAAAATTCGGATCAAGATCGGATCGCTTGGACGCATCTTCTTTGCTGCCATCATGGCGGTGAGTTTCGAAGAGATCGGCTGGACACCATGACTAACGTCGTCCAGAATGGAAATGCACCCTGACAAGACCAGGAAAAACATCACGAAGATGATGCGTGGCAAGCGGTCCATAAACTGCGAATCTCCCTTACTTCTAACGAGTTCAATTTCCGCGAAAAGCGTTGAAGAAATTACAATGTGCTGCGAGTTCCGCAGATCGCTTATTTTCGCCGTTTTTTTGCAGTCTGGCGCGCGAAGTCACGAATCGGGCGCTGACGATTATCAACTTTTTCATGTGTTCTTCCTTCGAAATAGAGCCAGTATTCTGGCGGATTGAAAAGAAAGTTTGTTGGCAAAGTCAGCCCATTTTGCTCAATCATCCATCAATTGCAGTAGTGCGCAATCTCAGCGCATTACCGATCACACTTACGGAACTCAAAGCCATGGCCGCCGCTGCGATCATGGGTGATAGCAGAATGCCGAAGGCGGGGTACAGGACACCCGCGGCAATAGGCACGCCCACCGCATTATAGATGAACGCGAAGAACAGGTTTTGCCTGATATTGCTCATGACCGCCATTGAAAGCGCCCGCGCCCGCACTATGCCCATCAAGTCGCCTCTCAAGAGCGTGACACCGGCGCTTTCCATCGCGACATCGGTTCCTGTTCCCATGGCAATGCCAACATCAGCGGCGGCAAGGGCAGGGGCGTCATTCACGCCGTCGCCCGCCATGGCCACGATACGGCCTTGCGATTTTAACTTCGCCACGACATCGGCTTTCATCTCGGGCAGGACGTCCGCTTCGACTTCGGTAATTCCGAGACGTTTCGCAATGGCATCTGCCGTGATGCGATTATCGCCGGTGAGCATCACGATGCGGATGCCTGCCTCGCGCAGCGCGGCAAGGGCCTGCGGTGTCGATGATTTCACTGTGTCGGCAATACCGATGATTCCAGCCAGCTTGCCATTGATGGCAACAAAGATTGCAGTCGCGCCGTCAGCTCGAAGGCCGTCTGCCTTTGCCGCAAGGCCATCTACCGCAATGCTCAGCTCCCCCATGAATTTGGCGTTGCCGATGGCCATGCGCTTGCGCTCCACCATCCCGATGGCGCCTTTGCCCGACGGTGAGTCAAAACCCATCACCTTGGGGAGTTCCAGCTTGCGCTCTTGGGCAGCTTTGACAATTGCTGTTCCAAGCGGATGCTCGCTGGCCTGCTCGACCGATGCAGTCAGCCTTAAGAGTTCATTCTCGTCTTGACCCTCGACCGTAATGATCGACGTCACGGCTGGTTTTCCTTCAGTCAAAGTTCCTGTCTTATCAATGACAATGGTGTCGACCTTCTCCATCCGCTCGAGCGCCTCCGCGTCGCGGATGAGCACGCCAGACTGGGCACCGCGCCCGACGCCAACCATGATCGACATGGGCGTGGCTAGGCCCAGCGCGCACGGACAAGCAATGATGAGAACTGCAACGGCGGCCACCAGACCATAGGTGAAGCGCGGCTCGGGACCCCAATAGGACCATGCGGCGAAGGCCAAAGCGGCAACAACAATTACGGCGGGCACGAACCATCCCGACACCCTGTCCGCCATACGTTGAATCGGCGCGCGGCTTCGCTGTGCATTTGCCACCATCTGGACAATGCGCGCAAGCATGGTTTCGCTGCCGATCTTTTCTGCCCGCATGACGAAGCTGCCGCTGGCATTCAAAGTGCCGCCAATGACTTTGGCGCCGACGTCCTTGCTCACCGGCATGGACTCGCCCGTCACCATTGATTCATCAAGTGTGGAATGTCCTTCGGTGATCGAACCATCCACTGGAACTTTTTCACCAGGCCTCACGCGCAGGAGTTCGCCGATGGCAATCAGATCAATGGCCACTTCATTTTCTGTGCCATCTTCGGCAAGCCGCCTGGCCGTCTTGGGAGCAAGGCCAAGCAGCGCTTTTATGGCACCCGACGTTTGATCGCGTGCGCGAAGCTCCAGAACCTGTCCCAATAGCACAAGCACCGTGATAACCGCCGCAGCCTCAAAATATGTGGAAACGGCACCGCCCATTTGCCGGAAGGCCGGGGGAAATACACTAGGGGCAAGTGTCGCGACAATGCTGTAGATCCACGAAACGCCCGTGCCCATGGCGATCAGGGTGAACATGTTGAGATTGCGGGTTTGCAGCGATTGCCAACCCCGGACAAAGAATGGCCAACCGGCCCAGATCACAACAGGAGTTGCGAGAAACAACTGAATCCAATTGGACAGCTGCTGGCCCAGCATCATCGTGAGGCCGCTCACGTGCCCGCCCATTTCCAAAACCAGCACCGGAACGGCAAGGGCCAATCCGACCCAAAAGCGGCGCGTCATGTCGGCAAGTTCATGGTTGGGTCCGCTATCGGCGGTCACAGTCATGGGTTCCAGCGCCATGCCGCAGATCGGGCATGTGCCCGGTCCCACCTGCTGAATTTGGGGATGCATCGGACACGTGTAAACCGCGCCCGCGACAACAGGTTCAGCTTCCTTTTCGCTCACGTCTAGATATTTGCTTGGATTGGCCAGAAACTTGGTTCTGCAGCCTGTGCCGCAGAAATAGTATGAATGACCTTTATGAGCAGCGGTATTTTTGGCGGTTCTGATATCCACCGTCATTCCGCAGACAGGATCGATGGCGCTGTCATCATTTGGTTTGTTTTCGTGCATATGACCGGCGTGCGAATGGTCCATTTGTGGAGCCTCCAGACATTCTTTCGCATAGACCCTATGGGGGTATAATCTCAAGTTGACAACTATACCCCCTATAGGTATCTGTCAATCATGCAGATCGAAACCAAAACCGCAGTTAGGAAACGCTTCAACCGAATTGAAGGCCAAGTGCGCGGCCTGTCGCGCATGGTCGAGGAAGGGCGCTATTGCATTGACATTGTGACGCAGATTTCTGCGGTGAGGGCTGCTCTGCGGCGGGCCGAGGAAGAAATCCTGCGCGATCATGTGGGTCATTGCGTCGAGCAAGCAATAAATAGCGGCGACAAACACGACCAGCGCACGAAAATCACTGAGATCATCGACGTTTTGCGGCGCAGCGACAGATAGGCAGGAAGCGGCATTTTGGAAGAAGAAGCATCGATACCAACTGCAATCAAATATACGAAAACCGCACGTGCCCTGCATTGGGGGATGGCGTTGCCAATAATCGCGCTTCTGTTTTTCGGCGAACATACAATGGGCAGTCATAACGCCCGCTTCTTACCATCGCTGCATGCCAGCACGGGTGTTGTGGTCTTATTGCTTGTTAGTTTCAGATTGTTATGGCGCTGGAAGCATCGCCCGCCCATTCCAACGCGTGGATCGTGGTTCGAAACGAACGCAGCAAGATTTGCTCATTTCGCACTTTATGCCGCGATGGTGTTGATCCCGCTGTCAGGATGGCTCGCATACACCGAGCACGTGCGCCGCTCTATGGGTACGCGGCCTGCAAGTTGGTTCGGGCTTAGAATTCCACTTCTGCCTGACTTTGGCATTAACTGGCATATGATTCACAATTGGGGCGGCAAGCTAGCTTTGGCGATCATTGCTGTGCATGCCGCGGCGGCGTTTAAGCACCATTTCTTCAATCGCGATGACACGCTCAAGCGAATGTTACCCTAACCAGTCACGAGGCGAAATATAGAACTATATCGCCTTCGCATTTCAAACTGGAATTTACCTGGCACTACGGTACGGGAAGCATGCCCAATTGACTACATTGGCTCTTAGTTTTGCAAACGAAGTGGAACAATCGCATGCGCACTCATATCGGTCTGCGCGAAAGTCAAACTCCACTTCGATCTCGATCTTTCCCGAGCACAGCCTTGAAAAGCGTCTTAGAAGAAACCCGCATTGATATTGCCTATTCCGTTTTTCAATACTCACAGTTTTTGCCAATTGATCATGGAACCCAACGGCTGAGTTCGAGTTTCGTGTTCAGGGATAATTTTGTCCTTCCTTGGAGGACCCCGCCATGCCCAAATTTCTAATAAGCGCAGCGCTGATTGTATTATTTCTTTCCGCCCCATCCAATGCCATGGAACACATGAAATGTGATGATGCTTCCATGATGAAGATGCAAACCGACATGGATGCAATGAACGATCCGGCAATGAAGGCAAACACATGGCCATGAAACAAATGGACATGGCCAAAACCTTGATGAAGGATAACAAACTGGACGATTGCTCCATGCATATGGGCATGGCGAGTATGAGCATGACCATGAAGTGCGACGATGAATCAATGACGAAGGTTCAGGCTGATATGGACGCCATGGCCGTTCCAGCTATGAAGGCCAACAAAGATATGGCGTTGAAACACATGGGTCTGGCGAAGGCATCCATGAAGGACGGCAACGCCGATGAATGTATGATGCATATGGGCGAAGCGGTCGGAGCCATGAACAAGAAAATGTAATAGTCGTATGAACTTTACGGAAAAGAGCGGGGCGGATAGATATGCCTCGTTTTGCCTTTGGTGCTGTCGGGCATGGAGCAACGGAAATGCCAAGATTATTGTCAGTCCTCAGATAAACAGGGACGCTGAAGGCGCCGTGACAATCTGTTGGCTCAGTCTTGATTTCGATCAATCTTTTGTTGCGGGAACCTTGCTAGTGGTTGTGCGTTACTAAGTCAGGTATTTTGGCGCGACCTGCGTAAACCAGATTTAGCTGTGTGTTTCACGCCGCTTGTTGCGCTTGAGCGCTAACTTACGGCAACTCATTGTGGCGAATATGACGTCTTCGCTCCCAATTGCCTCAATTAGTCGAGATGGCCTCCGCCAGACAAAGCGGACGCCGTGCCTCCGGCAAAGCATATTCGGTTGGCCAAATGGGGAGCCTACAATGAACAATTTGACGGACGGAAATTCGATGATGTGGGGCATGGGATGGGGCGGAGCGATTTTCGTTCTTATCCTGATCCTGTGCGTAGCGGCGCTTGCAAAATACCTGTTCTTCGACAAGCGGCAATAGCAATCAAGGACAAACGTATGTCGTATTACATTTCAAAAATGCTTTCTGTGCCTTTCGAAGAGGCGGTGACCCGAGCAGCGGACGCATTGAAACTCGAGGGCTTTGGCATCCTCACGGAGATTGACGTCAGCGCCACGCTGAAGAAGAAGATCGGCGTCGATTACCCGGCCTACAGGATCCTCGGCGCCTGCAATCCGGCATTGGCCCACGAAGCCTTAATGCTCGAAAACAAAGTCGGCACGATGTTGCCATGCAATGTCGTTGTCCGTGACGCGGGCAATGGCCAGACCGAAGTGGCTGCAATCGATCCTGTCGCTTCGATGCAGGCGATTGACAATTCGGCGCTGAAACAGGCCGCCGGGCAGGTTCGCGCGAAACTCGAAAAAGTCATCGCTGGGCTGTGATTGAAACTCAAAACAAAAAAGCATCAATCCAACGGAGTTCGCCATGCTTCTCAATAGCCAATCGTTCACAATGCCAAGCCGCCGGTCCTTCCTCAAGACATCCGCAGGAGTGTGCGGCGCTCTCATTGCCGGAACTCCGTGGACGTCTGCCTCGGCGGCTGCGCCCGTCCTTTCCGTTGCCTCCCGCACGCTCGAGGTGAACAAGAAGGCAGCAACAGTCTTCAGCGTGCTTGGATCAAATGGCAAGCCTGGCATGGTTATGCGCGAGGGAGATCGCTTTCTGGGTGATCTTCTCAATGCCTCGGGCGAACCGCTGCAGATGCATTGGCACGGGCAGGTTAAAGCGCCCGCCAACCAGGATCGCGCACGACCAGATGGCGGCGCGCTAGCTGTCGGACTGACCGACGCCCATGACTTTGAACTGACCCCCGGCACCCATTGGATGCATTCCCACAGTCTCAGCGAGCAACAGCTTCTGGCGGCGCCGATGGTTGCCCGCGAAAAAGATGCAGGCGACGTTCAGGACGTTGTCATAATGCTGCATGATTTCGCTTTCCGGTCGCCGCAGGAAATTTTGGCGGAACTTGGCGCTGGAGGCGGTGCGCATGCCGGTCAGGGCGCTGGAGGCGGCATGATGGGTATGACCCATGCCAATGATGTCAAATATGACGCCTTTCTCGCCAACGATCGGACCCTTGATGATCCCGAAATTGTCTCGGTTGAAAAAGGCGGCCGCGTCCGCCTGCGCATCATCAACGGCGGCACGGCGACGGCGTTCTTCATTTCGACGCCGGGATTGAACTCAAGCTGCGTCGCCGTTGACGGCTCGTCTTGCCAGCCCGTCTCACATAACGCCTATCCGATGGCACAGGGGCAGCGCATCGATCTTTTGGTCGACATCCCGCAACAAGGCGGAGCATTCCCGGTCCTGGCGCAAGTCGAGGGCGACCTGTCGGTGACCGGCATCATGCTGGCGACAGCTGGCGCATCGATCGCCAAACTCTTGGCCACCGCCGTTGCGCCACAGCCATTGACCGATCTTGCGTTTGAGTCGCAGCTTCGCGCCGCAAACCCGTTGGCGGAGAAAACCGCGGACCAATCTTTCATGGTCATGCTGGGCGAAGAGCCGGGGTATCGTTGGACGATCAATGGCCGCGCCCATGGGGAGCATCAGCCCTTCGATGTACGCCAAGGCGAGCGGATCGAGATGACATTCATGAACCCGACCACAATGATGCATCCCATGCATTTGCACGGGCATCATTTCCAGATCGTCGCCATTGGCGGACAACGGATTCTAGGCGCCATGCGCGACACCATCATCGTCCCCGCCCACAACCCGGTCACCATTGCCTTCGATGCAAATCAAAAGGGTGCGTGGTTCCTGCATTGCCATCACCTCTATCACATGGCGAGCGGCATGATGACGGAAGTGCGCATCAGTTGAACACGGAGCGGCACTGGCTGGGTGCGCTGAGGATTTATCTCGGATTCACTATCGCTTTGCATTTGTTCTGGGAAGTCGCACAGCTGCCGCTCTACACGATCTGGAACGCGGGGTCGCCGCAGGAGATTGTATTCGCAGTGTTTCATTGCACCGTTGGCGATCTGATGATCGCCACGCTGTCACTGGTGTTGGCGCTTGTCTGTTTCGGCGCTCCCGCGTGGCCGCGCGAGCGGTTCATCCCGGTGATGGTGGTCACGCTCGCGACCGGCATCGCCTATACCGTCTACAGCGAATGGCTGAACACCGCCGTCCGCAAGACTTGGGCCTATTCTGAGATCATGCCAACGCTCCCGCCGCTCGGGACGGGACTGGGTCCGCTGCTGCAATGGGTCGTCGTGCCGATGGTCGGCTTCGCGTTGCTGCAGCATTGGGTCAGGCGATCACAATCATGACCGGCACGGACAGTGAACTTGAGCAGCTACAGCGCGAATCCTTTGCGTATTTCATTCACGAAGCCAATCCCGCAAACGGGCTGATCATTGACAAGACTGCGCCAGACTGGCCCGCCAGCATTGCCGCCACCGGACTGGCGCTCGCCGCCTATCCGGTCAGCGTCGAGCGTGGATTTTGGACGCGCAGCGCGGCCGTCGAGCGCACGTTAGCGACTTTGCGCTTTTTCTGGAACAGCCCGCAGGGGCCGGAACCGGATGCGACTGGCTATATGGGATTCTACTATCACTTCCTCGACATGCAGACCGGGCGGCGCGCGTGGGACTGCGAACTGTCGACCATTGACAGCACCTTCCTGCTGGCCGGCGCCTTGGCGGCAGGAGCTTATTTTGATGGAGAAAATGCTGAAGAGAAGGAAATCCGCGCCCTCGCCGAAGCGCTCTATCGTCGGGCCGATTGGGCCTGGGCGCAGAATGGCAAGGCCACGGTCACGCATGGCTGGCGACCCGGAAAAGGTTTCATCAGATACCGGTGGCAAGGCTATGACGAAGCTTTATTGCTCTATGTTCTGGGTCTTGGCTCTCCCACCCATCCTTTGCCGCAGGTGAGCTATGATGCGTGGCTGTCCACTTATCGCTGGGAAAGCCGCTATGGGTATGAATACCTCTATGCGGGGCCGCTGTTCACACACCAGCTCTCCCACGTCTGGATCGATTTTCGCGGCATCCAAGACGCGTTCATGCGGGACAAGGGCATCGATTACTTCGAGAACAGCAAGCGCGCGACCTATGTGCAGCAGCGCTACGCCATCGAAAATCCGCGCAAGTTCGCAGGCTATGGAGAGCATTGCTGGGGGATCACGGCCAGCGAGGGGCCAGGGCCTGAAACGCGCAAGTTAGAGAGCGTTAGACGCAGATTTTTCGACTACCTTGGACGAGGCGTTCCCTATGGCCCTGATGACGGCACGCTGGCGCCGTGGGCCGTCGTCGCCTCTTTGCCGTTCGCACCCGAGATTGTTTTGCCCGCGATCAGCTATTGCATTCATCAAGCCAGACTGAATGAAGCGAGCGCCTATGGCTTCAAGGCCGCGTTCAATCCGACGCATCCGGGCGAGCCGGGCAATACTTTCGGCTGGTGGGTGTCGCCATGGCACTTCGGGCTCAACATCGGTCCGACCGTCTTGATGATCGAAAATTACAGCAGCGGCCTCTTATGGCGGTTGATGCGCGATTGCCCCTACATCCAGTCCGGGCTGCGACGCGCGGGATTCACTGGAGGATGGCTGACTGAGAAAACGACAGGAGGTTGAACATGAAATCACAACGCATTGCATCGGCGGCGCTGGCCTTGGGCGGCGTGATCTTGATGGGCATGGGACTCTATTTCGGCTTTCTGCGGCCGCCGCTGCTCCCGGAGGACTTGAATTACATGGGCGCGTCCATGGCGCAGATTCAAGCTGCCATTCCCGGATTGGGGCCATGGCTCGCCCGCGTTTTCGGCGTGCTCGGCGGCTTCATGTTCGCCACCGGTCTGCTCACTGTCTATGTTGCGGCCGTGGGTTTCAGGACCGGACGGCTTGGGCTGATCGCTGTGGTTTCGGTTTCAGGATTGGCGTCGATTGGCTGGATGGTATTCACCAACTTCGTGATCGACTCTGATTTCAAATGGCTGCTGCTTGCTTTCACGCTGCCTTGGATGGTGGCGCTGACGCTCGCCTTACCGCAATCTTGGAGGACAACCACATGAAAATTGGCATCATCGGACTGGGCCGTATGGGCGGCGGAATCGCGCGCCGTCTGATGCAAGCCGGACACCAATGTGTGGTGTTCGACAGGGACGCAGGCATAGGCGCCGTTCTCGCGAAAGAGGGCGCCACCACCGCCGGCTCGCTGGAAGAGGTGGTAAGCGCGCTGGGCGAAAGGCCGCGCGCCGTTTGGGTGATGCTGCCCGCAGGAGCCATCACTGAAGAAATAGTTGAGAGGCTAGGCGGTCTGTTGAACAGGGACGACATCATCATCGATGGTGGAAATACTTTCTACAAAGACGACATCCGGCGCGCGCGGACACTGGCTGCGCAGGGCATACGCTATCTGGATTGCGGCACATCAGGCGGCATCTGGGGCCTTGAGCGCGGTTATTGCATGATGATCGGCGGAGCAAAGGATGCCGTGGATTATCTGGACCCCGTGTTTGCGGCACTTGCACCGGGCCTAAGCGATATTGCGCGCACACCCGGTCGCAATAACGACGATCCGCGCGCCGAGCGCGGTTACATTCACGCAGGGCCCCCGGGCGCGGGGCACTTCGTCAAGATGGTGCATAACGGCATCGAATACGGTCTGATGCAGGCCTATGCCGAAGGCTTCGACATCCTGCGCAACAAGGACTCGAAGGACTTGCCGGAAGACGAGCGCTTCGATCTCGATTTGCCGGACATCGCCGAGGTGTGGCGGCGCGGCAGCGTTGTGTCATCTTGGCTGCTTGATCTTGGCGCTGCGGCGCTGGCCAAGGATCCGCAGCTGGAAGAGTTTTCCGGCTTCGTGACAGATTCTGGCGAGGGCCGCTGGACCATCGAGGCGGCCATCGAAGAGGCGGTTCCGGCCGATGTGCTGTCCACCGCCCTCTACGCCCGCTTCCGTTCGCGCCAACAGCATACATTCGCCGAAAAACTGCTGTCGGCGATGCGTTTTGGCTTTGGCGGTCATGTTGAAAAGCACCAGACGAACACCCCTCTTGGCCCGCTCAACAAGAAAGGTGACACCGGTGAAATCCGCTAACCCACGCATCCTGACTATCAACGGCGGCTCATCGAGCATCAAGTTCGCGTTGTTCGAGACGGGTGAGGCGGTGACTCGGATAATGGGCGGCGCCATTGAGCGGATTGGGTCGCCGGAGGCCAGCTTGCGGGTGAAAGGCACGAAACCGGCCGACAATTTTTCGAGGCCGGTAGCCGCTCCCGATCACATGGCGGCAATCGGCGCTCTGATGGAGTGGCTGGAGAAGATTGACGGTGGCGCCGCCGTGACCGCAGTGGGACACCGCGTCGTGCATGGCGGGCCACACTATTTTGAGCCGCAGCGCATCACCCCGCAGATGATGGATAGTCTGCGCTCGCTGATGCCATTCTCTCCCCAGCATCTGCCGCAGGAAATTCTGCTGGCCGAGGCGATTGGCCGCCGGTTTCCGGAACTTCCGCAGGTGGCGTGTTTCGACACCGCCTTTCACCGCGAAATGCCGCGCGTTGCCCGGCAGTTGCCGATTCCGCGCCGCTATGAAGCGCTGGGGGTGCGCAGGTATGGGTTTCATGGTCTGTCCTTTGCGTTTCTCATGAGCGAACTTGCGAGCCAGGCAGGAGCGGAGGCAGCACAGGGCAGGGTCATTCTCGCCCATCTTGGCAACGGCGCGAGCTTAGCTGCGGTGCGCAACGGCAGGTCTGTGGATACAAGCATGGGGTTCACGCCAGCGTCCGGATTGGCGATGGGCACCCGATGCGGCGACATCGATCCCGGCCTCATTTCGTACCTTGCGCGCACGGAAAAGATGAGCGCGCAGCAATTCGACGACATGGCCAATACTCAGTCCGGTCTCTTGGGGCTTTCGGAAACCAGCTCCGACATGCGTGAATTACTTTCCCTTGAAACGCAGGACGTGCGCGCGGAAGAGGCGGTTGCGCTGTTTTGCTATCAGGCCAGGAAATGGATCGGCGCCTTCGCCGCCGCGCTCGGCGGAGTTGACCAGCTGGTGTTTGCCGGCGGCGTTGGCGAGAACTCCCCCGTGATTCGAGCGCGGATCTGTGACGCGCTGGGTTTCCTGGGGATGGAATTGGACCAGCAGCGCAACTTGGCGAACGCGCCGCTGATTTCAGCGGAGGGCGGTCGTGTTGGCATTCGCGTCATACGCACCGACGAAGAACTGATGATCGCAAGGTCGGTCATCGGCGTCCTCGGTCTTGGGCCTGCTTGATTATACACTAGAATCTGCCTGTCCCCTTGGCAGTTGTTGGCACCAAGTTCGAGGCGGCAAAAGAGAAAGTCCCCCGCGTCGCCACGCGCCGCAACCCGGCTTCGCCCGCCATTCAAATTGCGAACACAGGCGCGAACCCGCCGCCCGGCGTTCTGAAATTGGTGGTTTGGCCCTGATAAATCCGCGCCGCCGTCAATAAATCCTGGCCAGCGTAAGTGTAAAGCCTGATATCCATCTTGCGCTGCACGGGTGCACCATCAAGCTTGATCATGCGCTGGCCCGGTGCCGCGAAGGCTTGTGCCACATATCCGCCACCCGCAATATCAACCCATACGCCTTTTGTCACCTTGTCGCCGCGATAAACAGCCTTGCCGCCATGGCCAGATAGGGGCTTGAAGAACAGGTTCTTTCGGTCAGCCCACATCGCATTTGCGATATCAGGCGTGACCAATGTGGTTTTCGGAATGCCTGCCAGCCTTGTCCGCAACTCGTCGGACAAGCCAGCCGCCCTCAGCCAGATTTGATCAGACAGCAAAGTCAGATTTCGTTTGGCAGCGTAGATGGCGTGATTGTGCGGATTTGGCGTGACCACAACCGCGCCGTCCCGGTAGGCCGCGGCGAGCGCGGAATGATTGGGGTCAGCCAATGAAAAATCGACGAGCCTATTGTAGACGAGATCGATCTCCTGTCCGTCGAGAAGGAGTTTGCCCGCTTCATATGCGAGCGCTGCTGCATCGCCAATCACAGCGTCGATGCCTTGTCTGCGCAATAGCTGCCGCGCCAGAATGAATTCTGGATAGAGATATTGTTCCTTCGGCTGGTCATCGATAATCGCCACGCGGCGCGGCCGATCCGTGCCACGCTGGAGCCGCCATTCGGCAGTGAACACATTGAGCGCCTGCGTCTCGAAGTCTGCTGCCTGCATCGCCATGAGCCCGCGTTCGATTTCGCTGCAACAGGCTTTCTGGGCCTTGGCAAGTAAGGCGTTGATGAAGGCGCCGCCGGCATTGGTGTTCACTTCGATCAGCCTCGGACCACTGTCATCGAGATGGAAATCATAGCCCATGAATGCCCCAAGCGGGCCAAAATCCTTTTGTGCCGATTCCGGCGCCCACGCGAGGACAGCATTTCGGTAGGCGGGCAATCTTACTGCCTCCTCAATGGCCCCGACGATGCCGCGCATTTGGGCGATATCGTCCGACGAGAGAAACACCAGCACGTTGGACAAAAGGTTTGGCCTGCTTTCAAGCTGCTCGACGTTGAATGCCCGATCATCCACCGCGCGACCGACAGTGTCCGCCAGCAGTTTGCGGTCAAGCGTTGTGCAAAGGCAGCGCTGGTTGAGACGGTCAGAGACTTCGGGCTGTCCGGTTTCTGGCATGATTATGGCCCAGTCGTTTCATCAGGTCGCGCATTCCATAGCATGATTGCGGGTTCAACTGCGCGTTGATGCCCGTAGCCCAGAATGCTGACTGTCGCCGTGTCGAGCAGAAAATGCGATGCCTGTTCAATCTCCAATCCTATCCACCGCGCCGCCAGGACGCAGCCGAAGTGGCCGTGCGAGAAGATGACGATATTGCCGTCAAGAGCCCGGAGCCGCGCGATTATTCGGTCAGCCCGTAATGAAACCTGCGTTGGCGATTCACCGCCCGGGCAGCCGTGTTGATAGATGTTCCAGTCTGGTTTGATCGCACGGATTTCAGCGCTGCGCAGGCCTTCGTATTCGCCATGGTCCCACTCCACGAGATCAGGTTCGATTTCTGCAGGCATGGCGAGCCCTGCCAAATCGGCTGTTTGCCGTGCGCGTTGTAGCGGGCTGACGAGCACCCGTTTGAAAACAGGGGTGCGCAGTCGTTCATGCAATGTGCGGGCTTCCGCTTCGCCCTCTGCGGTCAAGGGAATGTCAGTCCGACCTGTATGCTGGCCGGAAAGTGACCACGCAGTTTGTCCGTGTCGGATCAGAAAGATACGCTGGAGCAACGGCGGGGAACTAAGCATGTGCTGGCCACTGCCAATCCCGGATTTCTGGCATATCTTCTCCGTGTTCGGCGATGTAGCGTTTATGCTCAGCAAGTTTTTCGTGGACGGCCTGTTTGACTTGACCCGCGACGGCATGAAGATGCGGCACGCGGGCTATGGCGTTGGCCATGAGATGAAAGCGGTCAAGATCGTTCATCACCACTTGGTCGAACGGCGTGCTCGTGGTGCCTTCTTCCTTGTAGCCGTGCAAATGAAAATTCCCGTGGTTTTTGCGGCGATATGTGAGCCGGTGAATGAGCGCCGGATAGCCATGGTAGGCAAAGATGACCGGTTTATCGACAGTGAAGAGTTCGTCAAAGTCCGCATCACTCAGACCATGCGGATGGTCGCTCTGCGACTGCAGCTTCATCAGGTCGACGACATTGACCACGCGGACTTTCAAATCGGGGAATTGTGACCGCAAGAGATCAACGGCGGCCATTGTTTCGAGCGTCGGAACGTCACCACAGCACGCCATCACGACGTCCGGCTCGCCGCCGCCGTCGCTGCCAGCCCACTGCCAAATCCCGATTCCGGCAGAACAGTGTTCTATGGCGGCGTCCATGTCGAGCCACTGCGGAGAGGGCTGCTTGCCGGCAATGACGACATTCACGTAATTGCGGCTGCGCAGGCAATGGTCGGTCACCGACAGCAGCGTATTCGCATCAGGCGGCAGATAGACGCGGATGACTTCGGCCTTTTTGTTGACGACGTGGTCAATGAAGCCCGGGTCCTGGTGGGTAAAGCCGTTATGGTCCTGACGCCAGACATGCGACGTGAGCAGGTAATTCAGTGAAGCGATGGGCCGCCGCCATGGAATATTACGCGTGACCTTCAGCCACTTGGCGTGCTGGTTGAACATCGAATCGATGATGTGGATGAACGCCTCATAACAGGGAAAGAAGCCATGGCGGCCGGTGAGCAGATAGCCTTCCAGCCATCCCTCGCATTGGTGCTCGCTCAGCATTTCCATGACCCTGCCGTCGGGAGCCACGTGGTCGTCGAAGTCAAAAATCTCTGCGGTCGAGCAGCGGTCGGTGACCTCGAAAACGGCGCCCCAGCGGTTCGAGGTCGTTTCATCCGGGCTGAAGACGCGGAAATTGTTCGGATTGTGCTTGATCACATCGCGTATGAATTGCCCCTGCACGCGGGTGGCCTCGGCGCTCACCGCTCCGGGCGTTGGCACATCGATTGCGTAACTGGCAAAATCGGGCAGATGCAGATCCTGCAGCAGCAGGCCGCCATTGGCATGCGGATTGGCGCTCATGCGGCGCTTACCCTTTGGAGCCAAGTCCGAAAGTTCGGCGCGGAACCGGCCCGCATCATCGAACAGCTCCTCCGGCCGGTAGCTCTTCATCCAGCTTTCCAGCAACGCCAAATGCCCCGGCTTGTCCATTTCGCCCATGGGCACCTGATGCGAGCGGAACGTACCCTCTGTCGGCTTGCCGTCAACCACTTTCGGGCCGGTCCAGCCCTTGGGCGAGCGCAGAATGATCATGGGCCAGAGCGGCCGCGTCTTGAACCCGTTGACGCGGGCGTCGCATTGGATGTTCCCTATTTCTGTCACCACGGTGTCCAGCGTCGCGGCCATGAGCTGGTGCATCGCCATCGGGTCGCTGCCCTCGACGAAATGCGGTTTGTAGCCAAGCCCACGAAACAGCGCTTCCAGCTCGTTGTGTGGGATTCGCGCCAAAACGGTCGGCCCAGCGATCTTGTAACCATTCAGATGCAGGATGGGCAGCACTGCGCCGTCATGCACCGGATTGAGAAACTTGTTGGAGTGCCAGCTCGTAGCCAGCGCGCCGGTTTCGGCTTCGCCATCGCCGACAACGCAGGCGACGATGAGGTCCGGATTGTCGAAGGCCGCTCCATAGGCGTGCGAGAGCGCATATCCCAGTTCGCCGCCCTCATGAATGGAACCTGGCGTTTCGGGCGCGACATGGCTCGGAATACCGCCCGGAAACGAGAACTGCTTGAACAGCCGTTTCAGCCCGTCTTCGTCTCGCGAAATCCCGGGATAGACCTCGCTGTAGGTGCTCTCCAGATAGGCGTTCGCCACCAGCCCCGGCCCTCCATGACCTGGCCCAATGATATTGATCACATTAAGGTCATATGCCGTGATGACCCGGTTCAAATGGGCATAAATAAAATTGAGTCCTGGCGTGGTGCCCCAATGGCCGAGCAAACGCGGCTTGATATGCGCCAGCGTGAGTGGCTCCTTCAGCAGCGCATTGTCATAGAGATAAATCTGCCCGACCGAGAGGTAGTTCGCCGCCCGCCAATAGGCATCCAGCTTTTGCAGCGACTCGGGAATGAGGGTGTTTAAGTCTGGTTTATGTTTCAAAATATTCACCCTCGGTTTTGGAAATGCGTTGCCGCTTCGTTGGTCATACGTTGGGTGCACCAGCGGGCGTAAATGTTGCCGAACAGATAGCCGAGCCAATAAGAAATGGCACCGTTTGGCAGCGCGTAATCGATGAACACACGCAGATGCGAAGTGCGGGCTCTTGGGGTGATCTCGAAACCCATGCGGTAAGAGCCGATGACGACCAGTTGCGGCCTGCCTATCGTGCTCCAAACCTTGCGCAAGGGAGGGTTGCGTTCGATGACAATTTCCTCGACTGACAGCGGGATGCCCAACACGCGGCCCCGCAAGCTGATTTTTGCACCTACAGCGAGGCCGTTCGAGGCATCGAATTCGAGCGTCATGACCGAACCCGCCATCATCCAAGATGGTTTGGTCATGTGAGCCGACAAGCGACTGTGATCATCCAAAAGTGTGAACACGGCATCCGCCGACGCGTTCAACTCAACATCGCTTTCGAAATGAAAGGGTAACAAGGGGTCAACCTCAGACGTTGCACTGAGCGGTAAGCCCGTCGTGGCAGGCGTCATCATGCCGACGCCATCGCGGGATTGAGCGCTGGGGTTGGCTTGGACGCGTTTTGAACCTTGATACCAGTCAGCCTGGTCCGCTTCAGCATCAGGGCATTGATGGCAACGAGCGCCGAACTGCCCGACATTGCAATGGCCGCAATGGTCGGGCTAAGCAGGAACGGATACAGCACACCGGCGGCCAGCGGAAAGGCGATGACGTTGTAGCCGACCGCCCACCAGAGGTTCTGATGCATTTTTCTGAGTGTCGCGCGCGACAGCTCAACGGCGCCGACCACGTCGAACGGATCGCTCTTCATCAGCACGATGTCGGCGCTTTCCATCGCCACATCGGTGCCGGCACCGATTGCAAAGCCAACATCGGCTTGGGTCAGGGCCGGTGCGTCGTTGACGCCATCGCCAACCATGCCGACTTTTTTGCCCTGCGCTTGGAGTTCCTTGACCTTGCTCGCCTTGTCGCCGGGCAGAACGTCAGCGAAAACGCGGTAGATCCCAACGCTCTTGGCAATGCGCTCCGCCGTGGCCTGATTGTCTCCGCTCAGCATGATGACTTCGACGCCGCGCGCGCGCAGCGCTTTGACCGCTTCAACTGCAGACGGCCTGATGGCATCGGCGATGGCTATTAACCCCAAGAGCTTGCCGCCCAGTGCCAGATGAACGACGGTACGTCCTGCACCCTGCAATTCGGCGGCTTTCGCACCAAACTTGCCGAGGTCGATCTTGTTTTCGGTCATCAAACGCTTGTTACCGAGCAATGCGGTTTTGCCGCCGATCTTGGCTTCAGCACCCTTGCCTTCGAGATTCTTGAATGATGTTGCCTTGGTCACCTTCATATCTGCCGCCCGGCGCAGGATCGCTTGTGCGAGGGGATGATCTGATCCCGCATCGACCGATGCGGCCGCGGCCAAAAGCTGGTTTTCGGTGGTGCCGGTTGCCACCACCAATTCCACCACTTCGGGCTGGCCCATAGTGAGCGTTCCGGTCTTGTCGAAGATAATGACGTTGAGCTTTGTGGCGTCCTCAAGTGCTGATGCATTTTTGAACAGGATGCCGTTCTGCGCACCAAGACCGGTTCCGACCATGATGGCCATCGGCGTTGCCAGCCCAAGCGCATCGGGGCAGGCGATGACAAAAACAGTGATCGTAAGGCTGATTGCGAACAGCAAGGTTTCGCCGATCCACCAATACCAAACCGCAAAGGTGAGGAGGCCGGTCACGACGGCGGCCAGCACCAGCCATTGCGCGGCGCGATCCGCCAAGAGTTGCGACGGCGCTTTTGAGTTCTGTGCTTCCTGAACGAGTTTGACGATCTGGGCGAGTGCTGTGTCAGCACCAACCTTGGTGGCGCGATACTGGAAGGTGCCGCTCTTGTTGATCGTCGCGCCAATCACCGTGTCGCCGGTTTTCTTGGCAACTGGCATGGACTCGCCGGTCAGCATGGACTGGTCGACCTGGGATTCTCCCTCCAGAACGGTGCCATCGACCGGAATTTTGTTTCCCGGCCGGATCACGACAATATCGCCGGACACGATCTCGGCGGTCGGCACTTCCAGTTCCTTGCCGTCGCGCAGCACGGTTGCTTTTGGCGGGGCCAGATCCATGAGGGCGCGGATAGCTGCCGATGCGCCTGCTCTTGCCCGCATTTCGAGCCAGTGTCCGAGCAGGATGAAGACCAGCAGGATGGCAGACGCTTCATAGAACTGTTGGCCGCCATAAATAAAGGTAGAGCCCACGCTGAACAGATATCCCGTGCCGACGCTGAGGACGACGAGCACAGCCATATTGGCGACTCCGCTGCGTATCGCGCGGGCGGCCGCGACAACAAAGGGCCAGACCGGATAGAGGATCGCTGCGCTGGCCAGAATGAACAGCACGACATCGAGGCGCAGCTCGAACGGCGGCTGAATTTGAATGAAGTCCATGCCCATCGGCGAGAGGGCGAAGATCGGCAGGCTGAAGCCGAGTGCGATCCAGAACCGGTTGCGCATGTCCCGCGCCATCGCTTGCATGTCCATGCCAGCGCCGTGGCCCATTTCGTGCGCGATGGCGTCGCTCTTTTCGCCGCCATGAGCCTTGTGTTCGACTTTCGCGGCAGTTGGTTTGGCGGCAGGCGAATTCGTCTCTAAGCCGGCTTTATGCACATGAGAGTGTTTGGACTTGGCAGGGATGTTCGGGGCCGTCGGCAGAGATTTGTCCGGTGTCGCGTGGTCTGCGCAAACATGTTTGGGCAACGCCTCGCCCGCGCAATGGAAGCCGCATGCTTCGACTGCGGCTTTGAGTGCAGGGATGGAGGTCTTGGCCTTGTCATAAGTGACCGTTGCCGATCCGGAGACCGGATTCACCGACACACGCCCCACGCCTGCAATATGCTGAAGCTGTTTTTCAATTCCCCGGGCACCAAGGATTGATAACAGGCCGCCGACTTCAAGTGTGCTGGTAGTCATGTCCGGGCCGCAAAAAAATTATAAATCGGGCCAAATACCAATGACACGTACCAGCCCCAGCCGAAGCTCTCAATCAGCCCCAAGAAGAAGTCCGGCCAGCTCAGCAACGTAAATCCGGGTAGAAAAATTGACAATGCAGAATGTTCAATGGGCAGGCCCGGAAAAAACAAATATCCAAGCACGCAGAGCACATAGGTTATGGCAAAAGACACGCTCAACCCCATCCCCAACGCAAATACCGGGATCAGATGTGCAGTGTGCAATGGGAGGCGCAACCCTTCTCTGACAACGGAAATCGGTCGATTAGTGCTTGTGTTCATTGACCTGCTCCATATTTTTTGGCGAGTTTGCTGCACCTTCTGCTGATGACTGCGGCGAGGCCCTCACGGAATCGGCTTCATTCCCACTTTTGTCGCGGCGGCTGTGCCGATGTCCTATGACATGCGCCCCGCAGCCAAACCGCATCATCAGAAAGATGAAAGCGCCCCAGATTAGAAAATACATGAGCATCTGCATGGGTAGGCTACCCTTCTAGTCAGGTCCGCTAGCAGGGTTGCATTCGCCCGGCCTGCCACACCACTATCGTCAACGCGCCATCTCGGATTAAGTTCCATCTGCAACGTCCGTCTAAGAGGAATGGCTCGACACTTTCAGCATCGAACAATCGGCTATTCAAAATCACGGGAAAGGGCACAACGATGATGTGAATTGACAACGATTTTCAAAAGCTTGAGAAGGTGACACGGTCTATATCCCGTGAGACAACGCTTCATCGGCAAATAATCAACTGGCGGAATTGCACCTTAGAAAGAAGAACAAAGGACTAAGCCCCGGCATGCAGGGGTTTTGCCTTCGGCCGTTACTACGGCGCTCTATAATGGCGCGTTCCGGCCTCGGGCAGCGCGAACCAAGTTCGCGCCAAGCAAGAACGATCGTCACCCGAAAGGGCGCAGACTTCACCTATGAAGGCTGCGTTCGCAACGCGAATAGAGCGTGTCCGCAACGCGGCTTGCCCCATCATCCTCGTCAATCATTTTGTAGCACCAAAGTCGAGTTTCGGTTATTGTTTCACTAAAAAACGGGAGAAGTTTGTGTCACGAAAGCTGACTTACGGTCCTAGTTTCGCTAATGGTGTCACCCGCCGGGACTTCACTGGGGGAATTGCTGCAAGCATTGTGACAATTGGCTTACCGACCCAATCAAATGCCGAGCCAACCCCTTTTAAATTCGGATTAACCCCGGTCTTCCTATCCAATGATCTAGAACTGCTCGGACACCTGCGAACCTATCTTGCTTCAAAACTAGACGGTCCCGTCGAGCTTGTCACGCGCCGGACTTATCAGGAAATCACAGCTCTCCTCGTCTCCGGCCAAATTCAATCGGCGTGGATTTGCGGGTTTCCCTACGTCCAGTTCAAAAATGAACTCGATCTTGTCGCCACACCTATCTGGCAAGGGAAACCGCTTTACCAATCCTATCTTATTGCTAAAAATGACCGCGAAATTGCCGATTGGAAGGGCCTCAAAGGCGATATTCACGCCTTTTCCGACCCAGACTCAAATTCCGGCTTTCTCGTAACCCGCGCCTTGTTGGCAGAGAACCGGCTTCGGCCAGATAATTTTTTCTCCCGCAGCTTTTTCACCTATGGTCATCGCAATATCATCCGTGCGGTGGCCTCGGAACTTGCGCAGTCAGGTAGCGTTGACGGTTATGTCTACGAAGTCATGCGTGAGACCGAACCTGATTTGATTGCCCAGACCAAAATCATTCGAAAATCGGAATGGTTGGGATTTCCCCCGATAGCATCGCCCAAGTCGCTTGCATTTGATCCAAGGGTTCAAGCACTGAAACAGGCTCTGGTCACGATGAAAAATGATACCGAAGGGCGCAAAGTTCTGGATTTGCTTCGTCTTGATGGTTTTGTGGTCACCGATCCAACGCTTTTCGATACAATCGCCGCCAAAGTGGAAATTGTGAGGCAGTTCGGATGACGCTTATCCAGCGATTGCGGTCCATCCCGGTTTCCTACCGCGTTCCGCTGATGGTCGCTTTGCTCATGGTGGTCATAAGTGCCGTCATTTCGGTTAGGGTTCTTGATCGCCTGTCACGAACACAAGAAAGCTTCTTGGACGGACTAGCGGAAACTTACCTTGATGGCCTGTCGTCGGCTGTCGTGCCAGCGGTCCTTCGTGAAGATGTTTGGGAGGTCTATGACACGCTGGATCGTTCGTCTTCGTCATACAAGGCTCTCGCGCCAATTGAGACGATAGTGACCGGAACAAATAGAAAAGTCTTGGCGGCAAGCGACCCTGGCCGGATTCCTGCATATTCAGATCTTCCGTCCGGTTACCTTGCCCGTTACAGCGTTAAAAACGTGACGATAGACACGGCGAAGCTGCTTGGTTTTTCCCGCCGTGATTTGACCTATCAAGGGCAATTAATTGGGACAATTCACGCAACTTTCGATGTCTCGCATCTTTTTGCAGAACGCCGGGAAATCCTAGTGACTCTGCTCATAACAAATGGCGTGCTTGCCATCCTTTTTTCACTTGGTGGTTTTTTGCTGGTGCGGCAGATGATCGGGCCGATGCGCGTCTTGGAAAATCACATGCGAAAGGCGACAAATGGCACGGTGGAACCGATTGCCGCACACGAGTTCCCAAAAGGCGATAGTGAGGTGACAGGGCTTTTTGAGGGCTACAACGCTCTTGTCCACGCCGAAAGAGAGCGGGCAAATTTTGCAATGCAGCTTGCCGAAGAAGAAAAACTTTCGAGCTTGGGACGGCTGGCGTCCGGCATGGCTCATGAAATCAACAATCCGTTGGGCGGGCTTTTCAACGCGTTGGATACGCTAAAAAAGCACGGATCGACACCGGGGGTGAGCGATATTTCAATCAATCTTATCGAGCGAGGGCTTGCCGGAATTCGGGACGTTGTGGGGGCGGCGCTCGCAACTTATCGCCCGGAGCGATCACAGCGCCCGATGATCGAAGACGATCTTGGCGATGTTCAGTTGTTATTAAGACCCGAACTGCGCAGAAAGCGTCAAACGCTCGATTGGGAGGTCTCATGGAACGGCACCGATGTATTGCCAATCAAAGGTGGTCCGGTCCGTCAAGCGGTTCTCAATCTCATGCTCAATGCCAGTGCGGTCACTCCTGAAGGCGGTGCTGTCTCTTTGAAGGCCGTCGCATCCGCAGAGGTTCTGACGATTAGTATCGCAGATGAAGGGCCCGGTATGCCCTCCACGATTTCAGGAATTCTCGTCGACCAAGATCCTGGTCCGGCAGTGCGGGCAGGACGCGGCCTTGGTCTTTGGATGGTAAGAAGAGTAGTTGACGAACTCGGTGGTATGGCCAAGATTGGACAAAACTCGAAGGGAGGGACGGTCGTGACCTTGGTCTTGCCGTTTGAAAGGGAGAACGTCGGAGCCAATGCTGCATGATCAAGCACGAATAGGTCTTGTTGAAGACGATCCGATCATGGGCGGCTCAATTGTGCAGCGACTGGAACTTGAGGGTTGGAAAGTCAACTGGTGGCACTCAGGGCAAGAGGCGATTTCGGCAATTTCGCTCGACTCAAGTGCGCTCGATCTCATCGTTTGTGACATTAGATTGCCCGACATTTCCGGCGAAATAGTCTTCAACGAGCTCGCCAAATTCCCGAATACCCCGCCATTCATGTTTGTCACGGGATACGGTGAAATCGATCAGGCCGTTCGCCTGATGCGATCAGGAGCTGTTGACTTTATGACCAAGCCATTCGCAATGGATGAGTTCTTGCGCAGAATTGAGCTTGGTCGCAGAACCAACTCCGAAACGGGTGCTGCTGACTATCTTCTTGGCGAGTCTGCGGCAATCCAACGCGTCGAAGACCTGCTTCGCCGTTATGCCGGGCATGACCTGCCTGTCTATATCACTGGAGAAACGGGTTCTGGAAAAGAAATTGCCGCGCGCCTCTTGCATCAGCTTTCGCCCAGAAAAGATGAACCTTTCATTGCAGTGAATTGCGCGGCCATTCCTGCGGAACTTCTTGAAAGTGAGATTTTCGGTCACGAGAAAGGCGCGTTCACCGGCGCCGGGCAACGTCATCGCGGCTACGCCGAACGTGCCGGTAAAGGCACATTGTTTCTTGATGAGATTGGCGACTTGCCGTTCGCCCTTCAACCTAAGCTCCTCCGCCTGATTGAAAGTAAGAACTTCAACAGAGTTGGCGGTGAAACACCCGTGAAATTTGAAGCTAGAATCATGACCGCCACCCATCGCAATCTTGAACATCGCGGCTGCCCGAATGGATTTCGTGAAGACCTTTATTTCCGGCTGGCCGTGCTGCCCGTTGAAATTCCGCCCCTTAGAGAACGCCCGGAGGATATTACTTGGCTTTTAGACAGGTTCCTCGCGGAAGCTGTTTTAAGATCAGAGAGCAGAATTCGAGGATATAGCGCGCTCGCTGAAGAAGCAGCCCTTGCGCATCCTTGGTCCGGCAATGTCCGGGAGCTTAGAAACCGCGTTGAGCGGGCCGTTGCGTTGACAAATGGCGAATGGATCATGCCGGGGGATTTGTTTCCAGAACTCGCTCATCAATCACAAGCGGTCAAGTTCGTGCCATTGTCAGAAGTGCGCGACGCCGCCGAACGACGCCAGATTGAACGGGCACTCGAAGAAACCGGTGGCCAGATCAATAAGGCTGCAACGCTGCTTGCAATCTCTCGAACGACCCTTTGGGAGAAAATGACACGTTTTGGTATTGTGGAAACCTAACGTTCGGATTTACGAACCTTCGGCGCCGCAACATGTTCGGAATCTCGAACGGCTTCAGCTGAGCGTATTCGCCGTACAATTTTTCCTGTAATAATTTCAGATACTTAGCCATATGGCACAAGCGTTGCTAGACGCAAGGTGATGAAACGTCACCATGTGGGAGGAACGCATGACACGCTGTGATAAGCTAGTGGAAATAGGTCGTCGCCAGTTTTTGAGGGGCGGCGCATTTGCGGCGGCGGGCATTGCGACCGTAGCCGTCATGCCGATGGAGGCAAAGGCAGCACCCGGATTGGCTCTCGTCGATTATCCATCAAACCGGCTTGCAAACCTTTCGGACTTGAAGGTCAACGAACCGATGGATGTCGGCTATCCAGACGAGAATGCACCAGGCGTTTTGCTGAAACTTGGAACCAAAGTCGAGGGTGGCATGGGTCCTGACGGAGACGTCGTTGGCTTCTCAACGATCTGTCCGCACAAAGGCTTCCCGTTGAACTACAACGCGGAAGATCACTCGTTCAATTGCCCCGGCCATTATTCGCGTTTCGACGCTGACGCGGGCGGTCAACAGATTTGGGGGCAGTCTACTGCCAACCTGCCGCAATACTCACTTCGAATTGACGACAAGGGCGACATCTATGCCGAAGGGCTAGACGAGTTGCTCTACGGTCGTCTCAGCAACGTCATTTAAGGGAGGATCGGAAAATGGCTTTCAAACGTCATATGGACCGTCTGCCGATCATTCCGGCTGATGCGAAAAAACATAATGTAACCTGCCACTATTGCATCGTCGGGTGCGGCTACCATGCCTACACATGGCCGACGAACAAGCAGGGCGGCATGGATGCGGCATCGAATGTGTTTGGTGTCAATCTTGCCGAACAACAACCGGCTGAGACCGACGCATGGTATTCGCCGTCCATGTATAATATCGTCAAGCAGAACGGCCAAGACGTTCACATTGTGATTAAACCCGACCATGAATGTGAAGTGAATTCTGGCTTGGGTTCGGTGCGCGGTGCGCGTATGGGCGAGCTTCGCCATTCAAGCGCTCGCGGTTCGCAACAACAACGCCTCACAGATCCGATGGTCTGGCGCTATGGTCAAATGCAGCCGACATCATGGGAAGACGCACTTGATCTTGTCGCCCGTGTCACTGCGGCCGTCGTCAAGGATCAAGGTGAGGACGGGCTCTTCGTTTCGGTCTTCGATCACGGCGGCTCAGCTGGTGGCTATGAGAACACTTGGGGCACTGGCAAGCTCTATTTCGGCTCCATGAAGGTCAAGAATATCCGTATCCACAACCGGCCGGCCTATAATTCGGAAGTGCATGCGACGCGCGACATGGGCGTCGGTGAACTGAACAATTGTTATGAAGACGCCGAACTTGCCGACACGCTGGTTTCGGTCGGCAACAATCCGCTCGAAACACAGACCAATTACTTCCTGAACCATTGGATACCAAACCTTCGCGGCACTTCACTGAATAAAAAGAAGGAGCAATTGCCTGACGAAACCCATGCAAAAGCGCGCATCATATTTGTCGATCCGCGACGCACAGTGTCTGTCAATGCGGCGGAAGCTGAGGCTGGCAAAGAAAATGTCATGCACCTTGCCGTCAATTCAGGCACTGATCTCGTCTTATTCAATGCGTGGCTGACTTACATCAACGAGCAAGGTTGGACTGACAAGGCCTTTATCGAAGCATCGACCAAGGATTTGGACAAAGCGTTGGCGGCGAACAAAACTAGTTTGGAGGACGCTGCCAAAATCACGGGTCTCACTGTTGATCAAATCAAACAGTCGGCCGCTTGGATTGCAGAGCCAAAAGACGGCAAACGTCGGCGCACAATGTTCGCTTATGAAAAAGGCCTTATCTGGGGCAACGATAATTATCGCACAAATTCCGCTCTCGTGAACGTGGCACTTGCCACTGGCAATGTCGGTAGAGAAGGTGGCGGCTGTGTGCGTATGGGTGGTCATCAGGAAGGCTATGTGCGCCCGTCTGATGCCCATGTTGGAAAACCCGCAGCCTATGTCGATAAGCTCCTTATCGAGGGAAAAGGCGGGGTCCATCACATCTGGGCCTGTGACCACTACAAGACCACACTCAACGCCCACGAGTTCAATCGCGTCTACAAGAAGCGCACCGACATCGTGAAGGACGCGATGAATGCCGTGCCCTATGGCGATCGGCCAGCTCTCGTTGCTGCTATCGTCGCAGCAATCAAAGCAGGCGGTTTGTTCTCGGTTGATGTGGACATTATCCCCTCGAAAATTGGTGTGGCGAGCCATGTTTGGCTTCCTGCGGCAGAGTCTGGTGAGATGAACCTCACGTCAATGAACGGCGAACGCCGTATGCGCCTTGTCGAACGCTATATGGACCCTCCAGGTAATGCCAAGCCTGACTGCATGATCGCAGCAGGTCTTGCGCAACACATGGAGAAGGTGCTGCGTGAAATGGGCGACAACGCTTACGCGGACCAGTTCAAGGGCTATGATTGGAAAAGCGAAGAAGACGCCTTTATGGACGGCTATAACAAAAACGCCGGAGGCGGCGAGCACGTCACGTATGAGCGTCTCAAAGCAATGGGCAATAACGGCTTCCAAGAACCCGCCACAGGCTTTGCCGACGGTAAAATCGTCGGAACAAAGCGGCTCTACACCGACGGCAAGTTCGGGACGAAAGACGGCAAGGCGACCTTCATGGAAGCCCAATGGCGTGGGTTGCAGGCTCCCGGCAAGGAAGAGCAGAAGAAGAACAATAAATACCTCATCAACAACGGTCGTGCCAACCAAGTGTGGCAGAGCGCCTTCCTTGACCAAGACAGCGAATTTGTCATGGACCGTTGGCCCTATCCGTTCATTGAAATGAGCCCGGACGATATGAGTGAGCTCGGTGTGAATAAGGGTGATCTTGTTGAAGTCTACAACGAAAGCGGCTCAACACAGGCGATGATCTATCCGACACCATCGGCTCGAAAAGGCGAAACGTTCATGCTGTTTGGCTTCCCGACTGGCGTCCAAGGCAACGTCATCAATGCGGGGACCAATGAATTGATCCTGCCAAACTACAAGCAAACTTGGGCAAACATCCGAAAAATTTCTGATGCACCTGAGGGAGTAAAGCACCTCTCGTTCAAGTCGCAGGAATACGCAGCGGGTTGATCAAAGCCGAACAATCATCCGCCAAGGTTCTGTATCTTGGCGGATGCTTCATTCGCAAAGCTTGATGCAGCACAAAATGCGCGCAAGACCTTTTCAGGATTCCATAAATTTATGAACGAGTTGAGGGTCAAATGAGCGTTGTTATTGCCCTGAAAAACGAAGCAATCGACCGCGATCCTATCGGAAATGTCATTGCGGTTGATATTGCCGCAGCCAAGTCCTTGTCCATTGTAAAAAAAGTAGCGGAGGTCGAGATTCTGCCTCTTATGGAGG
>JBGTAU010000059.1:0-14150 GCA_041749675.1 Rhizobiaceae bacterium
TCACAGCACGTTCTATCCACGCGCGGAAGGAACGAGGAAATTCGGGGATAGTTCACTTTTCTTCAACATTATCAATTGCATAGCAAACCAATTTGCATAAAGTAAACTGTTCCCGAATTTTCCTCACCCCATTCCATCCACGCCTCCCAAACCTCCCGCATAATCTCCTCGTGCCTTGGGGAATCATGATGTCGGACCGTCCGGTACTGTGGCAAGGCATTGGCTCTTCTGATTGCGGTGTAACGGACCCAAATCAGAGGCCGGGATTGGGCTCCGCTAAATGATTTGGCGGGTAGTTGGTGTCAGTGATGGCATTAACGAGAAGGTCCGGGGAAACCGAAATGGGGTGCAAGATTGGCGCATATGCCAGTCGCAAATGCAGCACCCGATCCTGCAGAATGATTCCAAGTCAGGGGTTATGCCTTGAAACTGGATCAGGAATGAACAGCTGGCGTTGCCAGACTGGCGCGGGGTACTCCGGATCAGGTGTTGTGAAAACAATATCAAACCGGCTGAAAAGCCAGCCCGAACAGTGTGCGAAGTCAACGTGCGGGGCGCAGAAGTTACGCCACCACTCCCTTCTGACGTTTCGCGAAGAAGCGCCCCGCTTCCCAACTGATGCGAACCTGATTGGCATAGCCTGATCAGATCAAACTCGCATGCCGCGAATTTCGTCAATCGGGCCAATGATGCGCAAGCTAAACAGAATCGAGGCGGCTTGGAGCCAGAGCATGTTCACAGAGATGTCTAATTTAAACACTGCGGCAATATTTACGACAATAACCGCGTTCAAAAAAATCGCGCCCAGTCATCATTGGTACAGCAATCAACTGAACACTATTGCCCCACAAAAGTGTTCAAAATTACTAGTACCGAGGACCGGGCGCTTTGGCCTGCCTATACGCATATCATCCCAGACCCAAGTGGGTACCCCTCTGGGGCGGCGTGCGGGCAAGCAAACCGTTTCGCCACGCGCCAGAACAACCACCGTTGCTGCGCGACGCGAAACGAATGTTGATATTGACTTACGCAGCTACCAAGCGGCTGGTACCCAGACGGTCCGCCAGCCCATTGATGCCGTTGACCAATTCATCAATCGCCTCATCAATGGCGATGCGCTGTGCCTTCATTTTATCGAGTTGTTTGATCGATTTATTCATTATGGCGCGCATTTGCACCGTGTTCGATCCACCTGGCTCGTAAAGTTCAATCAAATGTTTCACTTCCCGCAGCGAGAAGCCAACCTTTTTACCTTGCATAATCAGCTTGATGCGCGCGCGGTCTTTGCGCGAATACAGCCGCGTGACACCCACGCGCATAGGCGAAATCAGGCCCTTGTCTTCATAAAAGCGCAGCGTGCGCAAAGTCACATCAAAGATTTCAGACACTTCGCCAATTCGGGCGTATTCATTAGTGTCGTTTGCAGACAAATTTGTGAAATTAGCCGTTTCATTGGCATTGTTTGCGTTTACAGCAGCCATTTTAGTCCTCAATTTTTTTCAAAGTGCACAGGCAAACAGAACACTACGCCTACAATGGTTTCAGCAACCGAGGGCGGAACTTGTATTTCAAATGCTTATGCGCGTGGCTTCGTTAGACGGGAAACACACTCACCGTTTATGCGTATGGAAGACTTGCGTCTGTTTGGCGCTTCGTAGGCCGAAGTCGAACCAGTATTTTTTCAAGCTCATTTTCTAACGCTTACGTAATGGTTATTGTAAGCGCTTTCAAGAGGGACTTGTTGAAAAAATGTAAGTTTTGTTCGATTTTGACACACATTACAGATTTAATCTGATCTAAACGATTGAAAAAAATAATAAATTTGGGCTGTGTACGAATTCGAAGAATTTACATTGCGTTGCATTTTTTTTGACGGTTTGGGTCAAAATACCAGTTGCAGGCCAAACCTTCGAGTATGGTGCGCAACTTTGCTGGCAAAATTGTTTGGAAACTTAATCTACGAATGAGAATACCGGCTGCACAAATATTAACAAAATCTCACCGTTGTTAACGGCTTGTTTACCACGTTCCGCGAAAAGTACCGTTAGGGGAAACGTGTCTGTTTAGTATTGCGTCATTCACCATCCTGCTGAAATTATATTTCGGGGTGTGTGCGTTCCAAAAAGTTGGGGACGCTTATGGTCTGAAACATGATTTTGGGACTTGTGAACTCTCAAGCCGCAAATGGTCAGGCATCGGACAAATGAATACACGTCAAAGCATCTATGACACTCTCAACAACGGCCGTGTGCGGCGCTCGTCTTCGCTGGAAGATTTGGAAGCGACGCTGGGCGGTATTGAAGCGAAGTTAGAGCGCATAAGCCCGCGTATGGACACCGCGCCGCGCGTTCAAGACGACATGGCCGAGCGGATGCGCAGACTCTCGCACGATATTGGGGCGCAGCGGCCTTTGCCAGCAGCGCGCACGACAGTGAACCCGCAAAATTCGCAAAATTATAGTCAACCTCATTTGGCGCAGCAGATTGATGCCGCCCGCCATGGTGATGCGATGGCCAGCATGGTTGGCGAGTTGCAAGAAATGCGCGCAGAAATGCGCCGGCTTGCAAGTGTGCAAACTGCGCCCGCGCAAGACTGGAACGCTGCGATCCGCAATGAAATAGAGACCATCAAGCACGGTATTGGTGCCCTGGCACGCGAGGATACGTTGCGCTCGGCTGAAAGCCGCTGGTCACAAATTGCTCAACGCCCCGCTTACGACATGGCAGGTGACCCTGTAATCGAGGCGATGGTGGCACGAATTGAAGGTATTCAATCGGCCATTGGTGGTTTGCCGCAATCGCAGACTCTTTCTAACCTTGAGGAAAAAATCCGCGTCCTCGCTGGCGCAATTGACCAATTGTCACGTCGCAACCCTGAATCCAACGCCGCACAGTTGCTACAGATAGAAGATCGACTAGACGAAATTAGCCGCGCCATCGTTGCCTCGTCTGTTTCGGTTCAACCATCGGGTCAAGACAAAATTCAGTTTGAACGGCTCGAGCAACGCTTGCTGGGCCTTAACGAACGCATTGAAGTGCTGGTCAATAAAGATCAAAGTGCTGATGTAAACAAGCGCATAGGCGTTCTATCGAGCCAGTTGGAAGCAATAGCCGCACGTTCTGGCGCGCCGATTGAGCAGATGTCGCGCATGGCCGGGCAGTTGGAAACCATTGCAGCCAAGATCAATGAACTGGATGCCACAAAGGCGGATCCAGCAGCGATAGCCAGTGGACTTGAAGATCGGCTGTACGAAATCGCGGCACGGCTTGAGCAAAACAATGAGCAAACCGGTCGTGAAAGTCGCGAAATCTTCGCTGAACTTGAGCAGCGTCTTGAAGAGATGGCTGTTCGGTTGAATCGCCCTGACCAATCTGCGGGTTACTCTGAGCAAATATTATCCGCAGTCGAACAAAGATTTGCGGATCTATCGCGTCAAATGACCAGCGAACGGGCAGAAACTTCTCTGGATCCAAACTTTGCAGTCAATGTCGAACGTCGCCTTGAAGATATCACCAATCGCCTCAATTTGAGCAGCGCTTCGGTGCAATCGTCTGATCCGGATGCTTTGGCGCGGTTAGAGCGGCAAGTGCAAAATCTGGCGAGCCAGCTTAGCGCACCGCGTGAAGATTACAGCCAGTTCGATGAGTTGAACCCACGGCTGGCAGCAATTGAGCAATCTTTGAATGCCAACCAAGATGCAATCTTAACGGCTGCGAGACAGGCTGCTGAAGATGTGATTGCCTCCGCCCACCTACATGGACAATCAAGCGACGGCCAAGCCGCATTAGGTTTGGCCAATGACTTGAAGGCACTCGAAGTCTTGGCGCGGAAATCTGATGAGCGCAATACGAAGACGTTTGAAGCCATACACGACACACTTCTGAAAATTGTAGACCGGCTTAATTCCGTTGAAACCGCAAAGCTGACGACCGCGCCGCAAATTGCAACGCCAGCACTCACTGCGCATGAATACGTAATGCAAGCGCAAGAAACTTTCGCGCAAGAGCCCGTTGTACAGGTGCGGGAGCCAGTGTTTCAAGAAATGCCAAAGGCAAGTAAACTTGATCTTGGGTCCGATGTGCCACCGTTTGATGATAATTCGATTGATGCGGAACCAGCATTCGAAGACTTTGAGCCGATGCCTGTGCGCTCGCCTGCAGAAGCAGCGTTAGCGGCGGCCCATGCCGCAAAGGGCATGGCGGTTGATCTGAAAAACGCATCTGGCGCTGCAGAAAAAGGCGGATTCTTTGCCAAGCTTGCAAAGTCAGTGCGCAAAAGCCAGCCTAAAACAGAAACTGTTCTGGCTGGCACACACTTGCCACAAGTCGAGCCTGTACTTGAACAATTCTCAGATATTTCTCAAGCAACCAGCGATCGTCCGGTAGAACCCGGCTCCGGAACACCTGACCTCAATGCGATCATGAAGCGGGTTCGCGAGGAGCGCAAATCCAATAGTGATGGTCCTGTTGAAGACACTGCGAAGTCGGACTTTCTGGCTGCAGCGCGCCGTGCCGCAAAAGCAGCGGCCGCGGATGTAGAAATTCTTCGTTCGAAATCAGCCAATACTTCTAAGAAATCTGAAGGTGGAATTGCCGGCCTCCTTCAAAGCCAGCGCAAGCCAATCATGATGGTCGCATTTGCTGCTATCTTGGCTCTGACCGGCTTACAACTGAGCAAAGCATTCTTGTCAAATAGCGGATCCGAGCCAGTTGTTTCTGCTGAAACCATGACGCCGCCAGTTGAGCCTGCAAAGACTGCGCCACTAACTGCTGATCAAGGCGCGATGAGCGCAATTGATGCGCAGAAGCAAAGTGCCGACATCGTGCCCGCAGAAGAACAGGCCGTTCGGAGTGTAGACGCAGCTGCAATTGATCCAACGGCTGTGACCGCACTACCAGATGCGCCAAAAGCAGCGGGTGACGTAGCGCCGATGCTTGACGCACCAAAGGTCGCGGCGACAGAAATGGAACCTGCAAAGGTTGCCACGACACCGGCAGTTAACACCGATGCTGCAATGGCTGCACCAGCGGACTTGCCAAACGCGGACGTGGGTCCGATCGCTTTGCGTGAAGCCGCCGCCAAAGGTGACAACAAGGCTCTGTTTGAAATCGCGACACGCTATGCAGATGGACGCGGCGTGACCAAAGATTTGAAGAAGGCCGTTGAGTGGTACCAAAAAGCTGCGGACACTGGTTTTGCGCCTGCACAATTCCGCATTGGTAGCTTCTTTGAAAAAGGCATAGGCGTTGAGCGTTCACCGCAGAAAGCCAAAGAATTCTACCAACTCGCCGCCGAGCAGGGCAATGCCAGTGCGATGCACAATCTGGCGGTGCTTTTTGCAATGGGTGCCGCTGGTCCTGCTGACAATGATTCCGCTGCCAAATGGTTTGTTAAGGCCGCCGAGCTGGGTGTCAAAGACAGCCAATTTAATCTTGGCATTCTTGCCGCCAAGGGTCTTGGTGTTCCGCAAAATCTCGAAGAAAGTTACAAGTGGTTTGCACTCGCCGCCAAGGCAGGCGACAAGGATGCAGCAGGCAAACGCGATGAGATCGCCAATGTGCTGCGCCCTGACCAATTGCAAAAAGCGAAAGCCACGACTGAACTTTGGAAAGCCAAACCCATCAATCCTGAAAGCAACGCAGTTGAAGTTCCGGAATCTTGGAAATCAGATGCGAACCAAACAGCGTCCGTTGGCGATGTTGACATGACTAAAGCCATTCGCAACATTCAGGCCATCCTGAATCAAAACGGATATGACGCTGGTGCGCCGGATGGCAAGATGGGGGCAAAAACTAAGAAGGCAATTGCGGCCTATCAAAAAGCCAATGCGATGCCTGAAACAGGTGAAGTTGATGAAGCCTTGATCAAATCGCTTTTGAAGCGCGTGAAGAGCTAACACAAGACCCGAATATTTGGCTCATGAATACACATGAGATTAGAATTAATGCTTTAGTTTAAGACGGCTCCGCGAGGGGCCGTTTTCTTTGCGGAACATTCATCTTTCTGCCACATAATTGCTTTGAGTGAAACGGCGGCTATCGCCGTGTAATTGCAGGCTAAATCTTTTTGGAAATCTATCTGCCCATCGCGGAGCTCTCCGTAAATCTATTCACGTTGCTGGCCATCGGCGCGGCGGTGGGATTTTTGTCGGGTATGTTTGGCGTTGGTGGCGGCTTTTTGATTACGCCCTTGCTAATACTTTACAATATTCCCCCTGCGATAGCAGTTGGAACGGGCGCAAACCAAGTTATTGCCACATCGCTTTCTGGGACGCTTGTGCATATCAAGCGGCGAACTATTGATTTCAAAATGGGGCTTCTGCTGCTGATTGGCGGTATTGCGGGGTCCACATTGGGTGCGATAACATTTGCATTCTTGCGCAAACTTGGTCAGCTCGATCTCGCTATTTCAATTCTCTATGTCGTCTTCCTCGGCATGGTGGGATCGCTTATGTTGTGGGAAAGCATTGCGGTGCTGCTTGCCAATCGAATAGCAACGCAAGCCAATCTCAATCCCGTGCGTAAACCTGTGCAACACAATTGGATCCACAAACTTCCGCTGAAGATGCGGTTCTCTGTTTCGAGGCTCTACATTTCGGTCATCCCGGTGCTGAGCATCGGCGCTTTCATTGGATTTCTATCAGCCATCATGGGTGTCGGCGGCGGGTTTATTATGGTGCCTGCGATGATCTACATCTTGAAAATGCCAACCAATGTGGTGGTGGGCACATCCTTGTTTCAGATCATATTTGTTTCGGCTTACACGACATTAATACAGGCGACAGCCAACAATACGGTCGATGTTGTGCTCGCCGTTTGCTTAATGGTCGGCGGGGTTGCGGGCGCGCAATATGGTGCGAGCGCTGGGCAGAAAATGCGCGGCGAACAGTTGCGCGCGTTGCTGGCGCTATTGGTTTTGGCGGTCGGATTGCGGTTGGCATATGGATTGTTTGTAACGCCTGACAGTGTTTACACCATTGGTACGTTGGGGGCATTGTGATGCGGGGCGTATCCAAAGTATTCGCTTCCTTGATAATGGCAACATTGTATTTTTCGCCAGCGAACGCACAGCAAGACTTGCCAGCAGAAGCTATTCAGATTGGGCTTTCTACTGACACGATTGGCATCGGGGCAGATTTTTCTGGGGCAGACATCACCATATTCGGGGCGCTAACCGGTGCCGATCCATTGGTGCAGCGGCAAGGTCGATACGACATTATTGTTGTGCTAGAGGGCCCAGAAACACCGATGATATTGCATCGCAAAAATCGCGTATTGGGCATGTGGATGAACACAGACTCGCAGCGCTTTGAGCAGGTGCCGTTGTCCTACATCGCTTCGTCAACGCGTAAAATTCAGGACATCACCGACAAGAAAACCTTCAAGCAATTGTCGCTTGGCATTGAAGCATTGGCGTTTGAGTCCAGCCGGTACCAAGCCTTGCGCGACACTGAATTTTCGGAAGCGCTCAAGCAACTCAATCGCAAATCTGGGCGCTATTCGGATGAGTCGGGCTCAGTCGAATTTATCTCTGCAAATTTGTTTCGGGCGAGTTTGAAACTGCCCGCCAATGTGCCGGTTGGCAAACACAAGGCCCGCGCCTTCCTGTTTCGTAATGGCGCGTTCATCAAAGAAAATTCGACTGGTTTGCAAATTGAAAAAATCGGATTTGAGCAGCAGCTGGTTATATTCTCGCAGCAACATTCGGCGCTGTATGGACTAGGCGCTATAACGATTGCAATGCTGATTGGCTGGCTTGGGCGCGCGATATTCCGCAAGGATTAGCGGTTGGCCGCCACCACTGGCAGTGAGTAAATACCTTGATCGCCAATGACGTGGGCAATGAGTTGTTTGGGTGCAAACAATCCATCGAATGCCTTGTCCTTGATATTCAGCCCGCCGGTAAAAGCCCCGAAGGCCGGCAAAATCATGCGGGTGCCATCGCTGGCAAAACATCGCCGCCGCAGAGTACGCCCCCGGCCTTGGACAGTGGCAACGGGATGCAGATGCCCCGAAATTTGTGGTGCTTGCACGCTGCGCTGCGGAATATGGGTAAAGTGCAGACTATCAAAAGAAAGTTCAGACACGCATGTCGCGGCAATTGTGCTTGGGATTTCTGGGTCGTGATTGCCTGTAATCCAAGTAAGCTCGCTCTTCGACGCTAAAGACTGCAAAACAGTATGACTGTCATCAGTTAGTCGCGATGGTGCATGGGTATCATGAAAACTATCGCCTAAAAAGACGATGCGCGTTGGCTCGTATTTGGCAGCGGTGCGGGTCAACAAATCCAATGTGACTTTGCTATCGTAAGGTGGCAAAAACAAACCACGCCGTGCGCCAGACGTCGCCTTTTCAAGATGCATATCGGCAAGGATCAACATTTGACTGTCGCGAAAATACAATGCGCCAGACATATCCAAAATTGCGACCATACCAGCGAGCAAACACTCGACAGTTTGGCGCGATTGTCCTTGCTGCAAAGTCGCACTCATGGAAGACGCCTCTGTGCATCAATGCTATCAGCCAGCTCGCGCAAGATATCCTCTTCGGCGCTGCCGCCAACGCGCTCTTTGCCAATGTCCAGCATGATTGGAATGGCCAACGGTGAGATTTGAGGTAGCGGCATATGGGTGATTCGTCCGTTTATTCGCGCCAACATATCGCCCAAACGCTGGATGTCGAGAAGGCCTGTTGCAGCATCGGCGTAAGCGGCTTGCAGCAGAATATGGTTTGGCTCGTGTGCACGTAGCACGTCATAGATGAGGTCCGCAGAAACGGTCACTTGGCGGCCTGATTTTTCCTTGCCGGGGTGACGTTTTTCGATAAGGCCAGAAATAAGCGCGCAATTACGAAATGATCGTTTCATCATCCAGCTTTCATTCAGCCAAGCATCAAGATCATCGCCGAGCATGTCTTCATCAAACAAGGCGGACAATGACAACGCGCCAGATTTGATCATGCGTCCCATATCGCGCAAGCCCCAGACGCAGATGGAATAATCACTGGCGACAAAGCCAAGCGGCTGTGCCCCTGCCCGCTCCAAACGGCGTGTCAGCAACATTCCAAGTGTTTGATGCGCAAGGCGACCTTCAAAAGGGTAAGCGGCCATATAGTAGCGCTCGCCCTCAGGGAACGTTTCGACCAACATACGATCAGCGGGGGGCAGCATGGAGTGCTGATCTTGAAATTCCAACCAATCGCACACTTGATCTGGCAATTGGTGCCACAATTGTTTGTCAGACAAAATTTCACGAACGGACTGTGCCAGGTAAGTGGACAGTGGAAACTTACCGCCAGCATAGGCTGGAATCTTCGGGTCCTTGCTTTGCGCATTGGATACGTAGCATTCATTCTCGCGGATGCCCTCAAAGCGCAGGACCTTTCCGGAAAAGAGAAACGTATCGCCCACTGACAGCATTTCTAAGAACGACTCTTCGACTTTACCAAGCAATGGTCCGCCATGTCCTTTAGTACCACGCCCCTCGCGCACCATGCGCACATTGAGCACGGGCGCTTCCACGATGGTGCCAACGTTCAAGCGATATTGTTTGGCAAACAATGGATTGGCGATGCGCCACTTGCCATCGATGGTTTTTTTGATGCGGGCATAGCGATCATAGACCTTTAGGGCATAGCCGCCGGTGGCGACGAACTCGATAATTTTTTGAAACGTCTCGCGCGGCAAAGCGTGGTAAGGCAACGCGCTGATGACTTCGCTATAAAGTTCGTTTTCATCAAATGGTTCAGCGCAGGCCATGCCCAAAACATGCTGCGCGAGCACATCGAGAGCGCCGACGCCGAGTGCCGGCGTGTCTTGGCCGCGCACATAGTTTGCATTGATGGCGGCTTGGCACTCCAACACTTCAAAGCGATTGGCCGGAACGAGAAAGGCTTTGCTCGGCTCGTCAAGGCGATGGTTGGCGCGGCCTATGCGCTGCGCAAGGCGGCTGGCCCCTTTGGGCGCGCCGACGTGGATGACCAAATCCACATTACCCCAATCGATACCCATATCCAAAGTGGATGTAGCGACCACAGCGCGCAAGCTGTCGTTGGCCATCGCTTGCTCAACCTTGCGGCGCTGGGAGGCATCCAGCGATCCATGGTGTAATGCAATTGGAATGGACCGATCATTGATTTTCCACAACTCTTGAAACAAAAACTCAGCTTGGCTGCGCGTATTGACGAACAGCAGCGTTGTCTCATGGCGCGTGATTTCTTGATAGATTTCGCCCATGGCATAGCGGGCGGAATGACCGGCCCAAGGAATGCGCTCGAGGGTTGGCAAAATCGCAATGATTGGCGCGGCACCGTCTGCGACCGTGACCAATTCAGCTACCGTGTTTGTCCCATCTTGCGGCACAAGCCATTGGCGCAACTCTAAGGGATTGGCAACAGTTGCCGACAAACCAATCGACTGAAGCTCAGGGCAAAGGCGGTGGAGCCGCGCCAAATCCAGCGCCAAGAGGTGGCCGCGTTTGGATGTGATTAGGGAATGGAGCTCATCCAAGATGACAAACTTCAGATCCTCAAAAAACAATGCTGCGTCTTTCGACGATAGTAAAAGTGCGAGTTGTTCTGGCGTGGTGAGAAGGATATCAGGCGGTACGAGTTTCTGGCGCTGGCGCTTATGAACGGGTGTATCGCCGGTGCGGGTTTCTATTGTAATGGGTAAACCCATCTCTGCGACAGGCTTGGCCAAATTGCGCTCAATATCGACAGCAAGCGCTTTGAGCGGAGAGATATAAAGCGTTTGAACACCGCGCGGCTTAGTGCCGGGCTTATGTCTTGGCCGCTGCGACAAGGAAACGAGACTAGGGAGAAATCCGGCTAGCGTTTTTCCGGCACCCGTCGGCGCAATCAGCAATGCGGAATGTCCCAAATGCGCCTTCGCCAACAGCTCAAGTTGATGGGCGCGCGGCTGCCATCCCTTGCGTGCAAACCATTGTTGAAACGGCTCAGGAAGCATCACTTACTTCGTCCAAGCGTTTTTTCGCAAGATAAAATAAGCCGTCCACGGGGCGGCCGTTGTCTTGGCGAATAATGCCAGCTTGTTTTTCCACGAGTGCAAAATTACGTTCGCGCAAGAGCGTTTCAATATAATCTGCAGAATGCGCATGACGCATACTTTTGCGGATCTGCCAAGGCGCTTTGCCAATATGTGTTTCCACGCAGAATAAAAACAAACCACCTTTAGCAATACTATTGGCGACCAAATCAAAAACGGGCGCTAGATTTGCTACATAAATAAACACATCGGCTGCCATGACCAAATTGGCATCGTAAACAAAGGGCAGGTCCTGCAAAAAATCGCCCTTAATCAGGCGTTCATAGAGGTGTTTCTCACGCGCCTTCGCCACCATTAAGGCGGACATATCAATGCCTATGAGATGCTTTATTTGCGTGCGCACTTGTGCGGCCATGAGACCTGTGCCGCATCCCAGATCGATCGCTGTTGCGAATAATTGCTCTGCAAAATGTTTGTGCAAAAGATTGGCTAAAATTTGAGGCGCTTGGTATTGCAAATCCGTGACCAATGCCTCGTCGAAACGATCAGCATAGCTATCAAATAGCGCCTCGGTATACGCTGTTGGCACGGTGTCCACTTGCTTATCTGCGAGAAAGGCGAGCTTCAAACTCGCGCCCAAATAGTCTGTGCCAGATAGGTGTAATGATTGAGCATAAGCAGCATGGGCCGCGTCATAGTCGTTCAATTTTTCATTGTAATTGCCCAGCGCGAACCAGCCAGAAGCCCACAGCGGCTCTAACTCAAGGGCTTGAGTTAGTACGTCGATGGCGGTTTCAAAGTCATTGGCGCCAGCGCACTGCAAAGCGTACTGTGCCCGTTTGTCTGCAACGAGATTTCCGGAACTTTGTTGGTGATGAATCATAGCGGCACAATGCACCATATCGATCAAATATGGGAGAGCAATCGACTACTGTTCGATACGGACGCGAATGCCGATAATTTCTACTGGATTACCCGTCTTATCGATATCGGGCATGATCGAAAGTGTGCCACTGGCTTCTGGCTCAATGTCGGCCAACTGCACAATGATCAAATTCTCAGTCAACTGACCTTCGAGCCGAAAGCGCACGCGCTGGCATTCGCCCATACCTGCAAGTGAACAGGATGTCGCAATTTGTGTATTTGTGCCGTCGATTGTTTTGGCTTGGACATTGAATACAACTTTTTTGCCGCGTAGGGTTTCGAGCAGGCCTTTGCCAATCTCAAAACTTGCCTCGCCTTGCGCCTGATCGGTGGTGTTGGCAATGCTCAAATAGGCACCTGCGCCACTGCCCTGAAGGGCGGCCGTCAAGCCATCGGATGCTTGCACAGACGACGCGTCCTTGGGTTCAAAGATCGTGATCCAATTTTCATCTGCGGAATTGCCAACGCCGACTTGTTGGCCATCAGCGGATGTTGAATTTTCTGATTGGCTGACCTTCGCGGGCCCCTCACCCAGATCCGTACCATTTCCAAAAAGGCCTGAATTCCAAGCGGTCCAGCCCAACATGACCAGCAAAGCTAGGATGGTGATGACGACCAAGGTCGTAACCAATCTACGAAACAGCCTGTTCGAAGCTTTGACCGTCGGTTCCGCTTCCGCAGCGCGCGGCGACGGGGAAATATTTTGGTCGTTATATTTCGGTTCGGGCCAAACATCTGTATTGGCGACAGTGGCGACTGCGGGTGAAAATTCCGTTTCGATGGATGACGACACGCGCGTCAAATGCGCAATTCGAGCTTGAATTGCTTGCTCATCCAGCCCACCGCGTGCAGTTAACGAGCGCGTTAAAGCCAGCTCGGCAGAGCGGTAAATTTTCTGCCTGAAACCTGCATCTTCCGGATTGCCTCTCTCGAGTGCTGCCCTAATTGCTTTTTCGATTGGATCCAAATGTGCCTCGCCTACCCCAAATTTCGCCGACCCGAACACACCAATATTTAGGCGGTAAAGTAGTCAGTACGCATTTCATAAGGTAAACGGTCGCAATTGAACAGGCTAACGACAAGCGAATGCCAGCCTAAACCCTGTTTTTATTTGGTTCTTCACAATTATCCGTCCAAATCTCCACGCTCACGCCATGTGGCGCGTAAGCTTGCGGCAAGGTCGGTGACGCTCATATCAGTGGAAATATTGGCATCGTATGGATCTATGCCAACTGAAGTGTAGACTGTAGCGAATGCATTTTGAAGGTCCGCGTAAGCGACGTCAAACTCGACAGCGGCGACCAGTGTGTTCATCTCTTCGCGCAACAGCACTTGTTCACTGGACGCTTGCGCATCGGCTGAGGCTTTGACTTGTTTAAGAATGTTGCGTTGTACATTGTAGAATTCGGCGCTGGTAGCGGCCGACTTGTGCAGATATGCGTAGCGGGCTCTGGCAACATGAACTTGAGTAATGATGGCCATTGTGAGCGCAAGTGACTGCTGGTCGATTAAGCCTGACTGCGCTTGGATCTCGGATTTGACGGCTGGATAGCGCAAAAGCTGAATGGCATTCCAACTCGCCTTCGCTCCCCATGTTGCCCAGTTTGAATTGTAGAGGAAATCACTGGTGTCGAGATTGAGGCTGGCATACACGGAGGCGCCGGGCAAAAGTTTGAGCAATGCCGCATCTGCTTCGAGGACGTTGATGCGACCAGTATAAATATTCTCGCGTAGCTCGGGCCGATTTTTCATGGCCAGATCGACCATCGATGCGCCATCAATTTTCAAATTCAAATCAAGCATATTGCGCTCCGGCACAATAAGTTTGAAATCTGTACCAGGACGAATATTGATCAATGCAGCCAATTGTATTTTGGCTGTGCTCAATTCGCGCTCCAACCGTTGGATCTGCTTTTTGATGTCAATGAGCTCGCGCTCAAAAGTTAGTGCGGCCAGAGGTGAAGTTTGCCCGGATTGCCGCAAAGCCTTAGAGTTTTTCTGCGCTTTAGTGACACGCGCTTCCAATGATTGGAAACCATTGAGCAAATGCTCTGCACTGATGGCGCGCCAATAGGATGTGCGCACATCTTCGATAATGCGATTGACAACCTTGCGCTTCTGCTCTTCGGCTATCAACGCCTTATCGGCCGTCTGCTTGGCGCGCACATAGGATAGACCGAAGTCCAATATGTTCCATGTGAAGGTCAAATCTGCTGCAAGGT
>JBGTAU010000060.1:0-7475 GCA_041749675.1 Rhizobiaceae bacterium
AAACCGATGCGGGGCGATTTGTGCAGTTTGATTTTGTGATTGTGGGTGGTGGCTCGGCGGGCTGTGTGATGGCAGCGCGGTTGTCGGAGGATCCTGCTGTTTCGGTTTGCTTGCTGGAAGCGGGCGGGACGGGCAAGAACATATTTATTCGTGCGCCGCTGGCCGCTGCCATTTCATTACCTGGTTACGGCAAGATCAACAATTGGGCGTTTCAGACGGAGCCACAAAAGCATTTGAACGGTCGGCGGGGCTATCAGCCGCGCGGGCGCGGGCTTGGTGGGTCCAGCGCGATTAATGCGATGTTGTATGTGCGGGGACACCGAAGCGACTATGACGAATGGGCGGCCAATGGTGCGCATGGCTGGGCGTGGGACGATGTGCTGCCGTGGTTTAGGCTGAGCGAAGGCAATGAAAATGGCAGTGGTGAATTTCATGGCGCGGAAGGTCCGCTGAAAGTTGCCAACCAGCGCAGCCCGCGAGGGGTGACGGCGGCGTTTGTTGAGGCGGGTGCGCAGTGTCAGCATCCGGTCAATCAAGATTTTAATGGTGACAGCCAAGAGGGCGTCGGCCACTATCAAGTGACGCAGTTTTTTGGCGGGGCACGCAATGGTGAGCGCTGCTCGGCGGCGGCGGCCTATTTGCATCCTGTGATGGAGCGCAAAAATCTGACTGTGATCACTGGCGCACGGGCGAGCGAGATTCTGTTTACGGGCACCCGCGCGACAGGCGTGGCATATGTGAAAGGCCGCAAAAACCTTGTGGTAGAGGCGCGGCGCGAGGTGATTTTATGTGGCGGTGCTTTCAATTCGCCGCAGCTGTTGTTGCTATCGGGCATTGGGCCACGGGCGGAATTGCAGCGGCACGGCATTGCGGTGCGCCATGAATTAAAGGGCGTGGGCGAAAACCTGCAAGACCATCTCGATTTTATCTTGTGCTGGAAATCGAAAATTACCGATGGGCTGGCCCTGAGCGCTAAGGGCGCTTGGATATTGCTCAAAGAAATGCTGCGCTGGCGGCGCGAGGGAACGGGACTGATTGCCTCGCCTGGCGCGGAAGGCGCGGGATTTTTGAAGACGAACGCGACGCTTTCCAAGCCCGACGTCCAGTTGCATTTTGTGGCGGGACTGGTCGATGATCATTTGCGTAAATTGCATTTGGGCGCAGGGTTTTCATGCCATGTTTGCGCGCTTCGGCCGTATTCACGCGGGACAGTGAAGCTGAAAAGTGCCAATCCGAACGATGCGCCAGCGATTGATCCCAACTATTTGAGCGATCCGCGTGATTTGGAGACAATGGTGAAGGGCGCGAAGATGGTGGATCAGATTTTGAAAAGTCCGGCGCTGGCCGCCTATCGAAAGAAAGAAGTTTATACAGGCGATGTGGCCAATGATGCGGATTGGGAACGGCACATTCGAGCGCGGGCCGATACGGTTTATCACCCTGTTGGCACGTGCAAGATGGGCGAGGATGACATGGCCGTGGTGGACAGCCAGTTGCGCGTTCACGGGCTGCAAGGGCTGCGTGTCGTCGATGCGTCGGTGATGCCGACGCTGATTGGTGGCAATACCAATGCGCCGACGATTATGATTGCGGAACGCGCGGCGAATTTTATTAAGATTGGGCTGTGAGCTTGAAGCTCATCGATGTATCGTAAAATCGCTCGAAACCATTTCACTGTTTAATAAAATCCAGAGGCACCAAACAGTCAGTTGAATTGTATCCTCCTTCCACTTAAGTAGCGATTTAGAGAAAAGACAAACCGGATTCGCGCTCATGATGGAAATATTCACCCCCGAAGGCTTTGCTGCACTATTGCAAGTTATCGGCATTGATTTGGTATTGGCTGGCGATAATGCGGTCGTTATTGGCCTTGCTGCTGCTGGCCTTCCAAAAGATCAACGCAACAAAGCCATTTTGGTAGGCATTATCGCCGCCACTATTTTGCGCATTGGCTTTGCAGCCATTACCACGCAGTTGTTGGCTATCGTTGGCTTGCTGCTGGCGGGTGGCATTTTGCTGCTGTGGGTATGCTGGAAAATGTGGCGCGAACTGCGCGATGGGCACTCGGCAGAAGATCAAGCCGCGCAAGAAGCGCTATCAGATAGCGATCTGAACGCAGATGGCTCAGTGGCTGGCGGGCAGCCGCGCAAAACATTTCCGCAAGCCGCTTGGCAAATTATCGTTGCCGATGTCACCATGTCGCTTGACAATGTACTGGCGGTGGCGGGCGCAGCACGCGATCATCCATCGGTGCTCGTAATTGGCCTGATCTTGTCAATTGCCATGATGGGCTTGGCTGCGACATTTATCGCTCGACTTTTGAGCAAACATCGCTGGATTGCCTATGTTGGTTTGGCGATCATTCTCTATGTCGCGCTGGAAATGATGTATCGCGGCGGGCTTGAAGTGATGCCATTTGTTCAAGCTTATTTGGCTAAATAGAAAGCATCTATATTGAACTTGGAGGCGCGGTTTTAACACCGCGCCTTTTTTATTGCGTGCAAGATGCGCATTGGCCGCGCAGCTCAATTCCGGTCTTGGTGGTGTGAAAGCCATTGGCTTTTGCCCATTGCGCAAGGCGCTCACTGATGCCTTCATCGGCGAATTCACTGACCTGATTGCAGGTTTCGCAAATGGCAAAGACCGCCACACCATGATGGTGGTTGTGATCAGCACCGTGCGAACAGGCCATGAAGGCATTGATGCTATCCAAACGATGCACGACGCCGGTTTCCAACAATTTTTCCAGAGCGCGGTAGACCTGCAAAGGCGCGCGAAAGCCATGGGGCCGCAACTGATCGAGCAGAGCATAGGCAGACAGCGGATTTGTTGCCTTTTGCAATTGGCTGAGCACCAATGACTGGTTCTTGGTGAGTTTGGTTGATTGATCCAAGGATGGCTCCGGCTTGTTGATAAACGTAATAACATTACATTTTTTGATTGACCTATGTAATAACATTACGTAGGTAGGCTTGCAAGTTTTCAAAAGGTATATGCCGTGACCAACGAAGCCAGTTTGACTTTTTCCGGCCTGACGCTGGGCTATAACAGCCATCCGGCGGTTCATCATTTGTCTGGTTCATTAAAACGCGGATCTTTGACGGCCGTGATCGGGCCAAATGGCTCGGGAAAATCGACCTTGATGAAAGGGATTGCCGGTATTTTGCAACCGATGTCCGGTAAATTTGCAGTTGCTGCGAAACAAAGCATTGCCTACTTGCCACAACAGTCAGAAGTGGACAAAACATTCCCAGCCAGCGTGATGGACTTGGTGTCGCTGGGGCTTTGGCCAAAGCGCGGTTTGCTTTCGCGCATGACCAAAGCGGATAAAGCGACACTGGTGGCGGCACTTGACGTTGTGGGCCTATCCGGCTTCGAAACGCGCGCACTCGACACGCTATCTGGTGGACAAATGCAACGGGCACTTTTTGCGCGCGTCTTGGCACAAGATGCGGACCTGATTTTACTGGACGAGCCTTTCAATGCGGTGGATACAAAAACAGTTGGCGATTTGGTGGCGCTCATTCAGCGCTGGCATAGCGAACAACGCACTGTTGTCGTGGTTGCCCATGATATCGCGCTCGTGAAACAGAACTTTCCGGAAACACTGCTACTGGCTCGCCAAAAAATAGCGTGGGGGCCGACGGAAGTAGTGCTCACCCATGAAAATCTCGCCCGTGCGCGGCGGTTTACCGAGGCGTGGAACGAGAATGCGGCGTGGTGTGATGTGCCGGGCGACATGGCGCACAGCCATGGACACGATGCGCATGACCACCATCATCATGAGCACCATCATCATGACCATGGGCACAATCACCATCACAACCACCATCACCAACATGATCATAAGGCGGGTGCTTGATGTATATCTTTTTTATTCAGCCGTTTGCAGACTATGCCTTTATGCAGCGTGCGCTAGCGGGTACATTATTACTCGCGATCGGTGCTGCACCGGTCGGTGTATTCTTAATGTTACGGCGCATGAGCCTTGCAGGCGATGCGATGGCGCATGCGATTTTGCCAGGTGCGGCAGTCGGCTACCTGCTGTTTGGTCTGGCTATACTGCCAATGACCATTGGCGGGCTCATTGCCGGACTTGTCGTGGCATTGGGTGCCGGCGCTGTTTCCCGATACACAATCCAAAACGAAGATGCGTCGATGGCCGCGTTCTACCTGATCTCACTGGCGCTCGGGGTGCTCATTGTTTCGCTGCGCGGCTCCAGTGTTGACCTTATGCATGTGCTTTTTGGCACTGTTCTGGCGCTCGACAATACGGCGCTGGCGCTCATTGCGGGCATTACAATTTCCACGCTTTTGACGTTATTTTTATTCTGGCGCGGGTTGATTGCCGAATGCCTTGATCCCTTGTTTTTGCGCTCAGTGAGCAAAATTGGCACGTTGGTGCATTTTGTGTTTTTACTGTTGGTGGTTATTAATTTGGTGAGTGGATTTCAAGCGCTCGGCACTTTGTTGTCAGTCGGGCTGATGATGTTGCCAGCAGCAGCGGCACGGTTTTGGGCCTACAGCACGCTGACCATTTGCACAGTGGCCGCACTGATTGGCATGGTTTCTGGCGTAGCGGGTCTACTGATTTCATACCACTACTCCCTGCCTTCCGGCCCTTCGATCATTCTCTTTGCCGGCGTGTTTTATTTGTGTTCCGTCGTGTTTGGAAAGCGCGGCGTAGTGCAGTCGCGCCTCCGCTCACACCGTCACCGTATCGCTTAAACCTTCTCATTTATGGAGCGTATCATGCTGAAACTCTTGTTTATGTCTCTATCGATTTCTGCCAGCGCACTGGGTGTTGCGCGCGCCGAGCGGCTCCAAGTCGTTGCGTCGTTTTCGATTATTGGCGATATCGCAGGCAATATTGGTGGTGACAAGGTTGAGATCGTGAAGTTGGTCGGGCCAGATAGTGATGCGCATGTTTACGAACCCAAACCCGCGGATGTAGCGGCCATGGCGGGTGCGCAAATCGTTTTGATGAATGGTCTTGGCTTTGAAGGCTTTATGGAGCGCCTTGTGACAACAAGTGCGACTTCGGCAACTGTAATTGAAGTTTCCAAAGGCATTCAAACATTAGAGGCAGAAGCCGGAGCGCATCACCAAGGTGTGGCAAGCGATGACGCCGGATATGCGGAAAAAGATCCGCATGCTTTTCAATCGGTTCCGAATGTGCGGGCCTATGTGAAAAACATTACAGCAGCCTTTTGTGCCAAAGATGAGGAAAACTGCACCGGCTATCAGGCCAACGCCGAAATTTATGATGCGAAATTGGCGGCGCTGGACACAGAAATCCGCTCTGTCATTGCCGCTATTCCAGATGCCAAGCGCACAATCATTACCTCACACGATGCGTTTGGTTATTTTGCTAACGCTTATGGTTTGCAGTTTATTGCACCGGAAGGCATTTCCACTGATTCTGAAGCCTCAGCTGCTGATGTTGCAAAACTCATTGATCAAATTAGCCAAGACAAGGCATCGGCACTTTTCGTAGAAAATATTTCAGACAAGCGCTTGATTGAGCGGATTGCAGATGAGACAGGCGTCAAGATCGGCGGGGCGCTGTATTCTGATGCACTTTCGAGCAAAGATGGACCAGCCTCAACCTATATTGATTTGATGCGCACCAACATCAACACAATTAAAGGTGCGATTTTAGGCAGTTGAATAATGATTTCTGGAGTTTAACTGCCTTTTCACCGTTGCAAACGCGGGCGCAGCCGATTATAGACCGCGCGTGCTTTGCAAGTTGAGGCACAAAATTCTGATGGGGCGTCGCCAAGCGGTAAGGCACCGGATTTTGATTCCGGCATTCCCAGGTTCGATCCCTGGCGCCCCAGCCAGAGCTTTAAGGCATTGTGTTTGAATGCTATAGCGCTTTTATGCCAAAGTTCGCCGCCAATCTGACTATGCTGTTTAATGAACTGCCGTTTCTTGATCGCTTTGCTGCGGCCAAGGAAAATGGATTTGATGCGGTTGAGTTTTTGTTTCCGTATGAATTTGAACCTGCACTCATCGCGGATAGACTGCAAGAGGCGGACTTAAAGCAAGTTCTGTTTAACCTGCATCCCGGCGACTGGGCTGGCGGGATGCGCGGCATGGCGGCCCTGCCCGCATACCGTAAAGAGTTTCGGCAATCCGTGGGGCAAGCGATTGACTATGCGCGCGTTTTGGGAACGCCGACCTTGCATGTGATGGCGGGTATTGCCGATCCTAGAGATGGGGCGGCGATGGCTTGCTATCGCCAGTCGCTAACATATGCGGCTGAACGCGCGGGCGAAGCGGGGATATCCATAACGATCGAACCGCTAAATCTCCAAGATATGCCGGGCTATTTTCTGCATGATTTTGAGCGAGCGGCAGACATTATTGCGAACCTTGGTTTGCCCAATCTCAAACTGCAATATGACATTTATCACCGTCACATGTTGCACGGCGATGTGCTGTCCGGATTGAAACAGTATATGCCAATCATAGGCCATATCCAGATTGCATCTGTGCCGGGGCGTCATGAACCCGGTGTCGGGGAATCGGATGAGTTTGCAGTGCTGCGGGCGTTGGATGGGCTGGGTTATGCAGGGTATGTCGGGTGCGAGTATCGGCCAGCCAATGGCACAGTTGCCGGGCTGACGTGGCGCGCCCGCTTCTCAAGTCGTACTTAACTGCCGCGGTAGGTCGAATACGCCCACGGGCTGACGAGCAACGGGACGTGATAATTGGCTTGATCGTCTGATATCCAGAAACGTACGGGGACGACGTCTAGGAAGGGAGGATCAGATTGTTCGGTGCCTTGCATGGTGAAATAGTCGGCGACGAAGAAGCGGAGTTCGTAGTGGCCGGTTTCCATGGTGATGCCGGACAATAGTGGTTCATCGGTACGGCCATCGGCGTTGGTGATCAGGTCTTTGAGGTGTTCAACTTTGCCACCTGAAGTGCGCACCAATTCGATGCGCATATCTGCAGCTGGTTTGCCTGTGGCGGTATCGAGTACGTGCGTGGAAAGTTTGCCCATTTGTGGTTCCTTGTATGAGTTCGTTATAGCAGTTGCAGATTCTGGATGGTTGGACAAGCGGGATTCAAATTTGCAAGGCATTGCGGCGCTCCGCCGCCCTCTCACCCTGCCCTCTCCCCGAGGGGAGAGGAAAAGCGCGAATGCTTAGCTTGCTGCTCTTGCGCGCAGTTTGTTGATTGCTTCGAGCACGTGCTCCGGTGTGGCAGGCGCTTCGAGGTCCGGTGCGAATGTGTTGCCTGCGATGGATGCGATGGCATCGCGGATGGCGAGCCAAACGGAGATGGCCAGCATCAGCGGTGGTTCGCCGATGGCTTTGGAGCGGAACACGGTTTCTTCGCGATTGGGTTGTTGGTCTAAGATTGTGACGTTAAACTGCGGAGGCACATCGCGGGAACCGGGGATTTTGTATGTGGAAGGTCCGACAGTGCGCAGGCGGCCATCCTTGTCCCACCACAGTTCC
>JBGTAU010000061.1:0-5473 GCA_041749675.1 Rhizobiaceae bacterium
CTGGCACGTTCATTTCGGCGCGGACTGATCGGATTTCGGTGACGAGATCGATCAGCCAATTGATATCGGCGGCTGAGTCTGCATCACTGAAAGTCAACGTCGGCCACGGCGCATGGCAGGCTAGCGTGGTGCGGGCGTTGCCTTCTGATGCCGTGAGTTCCCATAGCTCTTCGGTCATGAAGGGCATGAACGGGTGCAGGAGTTTGAAGGTTTCATCGAGCACGTAAGCGAGTGTCGCTTGGGCTTCCTGCTTCTCGGTCTCGTTGTCGCCCATGAAAACAGGCTTCAACAATTCGAGATACCAATCGCACAGCTGGTTCCAAACGAACTTGTAGGCAGCGCTGGCGGCATCGTTGAAGCGATACGTCGTGATCGCATCGGTGATGGCGGCGGCGGCGCGGGTTTGCTCGGTCAATATCCAACGGTTGACGGCAAGTTTCGCGGTTTCCGGCTTGAAGGACGGATCGAACTTCATTCCGTTCATCTGGGCAAAGCGGGTGGCATTCCACAGCTTGGTGCCGAAGTTGCGGTAGCCGGCGATGCGGGCGGGATCGAGTTTCACATCGCGCCCTTGCGCGGCCATGATCGCCAGCGTGAAGCGCAACGCATCAGCGCCATATTCATCAATCAGCTCCAGCGGATCGATGACATTGCCCTTGGATTTGGACATTTTCTGCCCACTCTTGTCGCGCACCAAAGCGTGGACATAAACGGTGTGGAACGGTGCCAGCGGCTCGCCGTTTTCATCCTTCATGAAGTGCAGACCCATCATCATCATGCGGGCAACCCAGAAGAAGATGATGTCAAAACCGGTAACGAGCACGTCGGTCTGGTAATATTTCGCCAGTTCCGGCGTCTGGTTCGGCCAGCCGAGTGTGGAGAATGGCCAGAGGGCTGAGGAGAACCATGTGTCTAGGACGTCTTCGTCGCGCTTAAGTGTCACCTCAGAAATCTCAGAGTCAGTAGAACCATGTAATTCAGGTTCTCCATTTGCGGCGACACTCACCCGCACTCCACTGCCATAATACTTTTCGGCAAGAGCAATTGCGTCACTTTCAGATTTCGCAACGAACTCGATATTTCTGGGCTTAATAACCTGGCCAGCGGCCACCTTCAGGTTACCTAAAACCCAGTCTTTGTCAGGCCCATACCAAGCTGGTATCTGATGCCCCCACCAGAGTTGCCGCGAGATGCACCAAGGCTGGATATTCTCCATCCATTGGTAATAGGTCTTGTCCCAGCTTTCGGGCACGAGTTTGGTGCGGCCTTCGCGCACGGCGGCGATGGCGGGCTTGGCGAGTTCTTCGGCGTTGACGTACCATTGGTCAGTCAGCATCGGCTCGATGACTGTGCCGGAACGATCACCGAAAGGCTGCATGATCTTTTTGGATTCGACTTGGATCATCAGGCTATCGGCATCAATGTCAGCGACAACGCGCTTACGGGCTTCGAAACGGTCGAGGTTGCGGTATTCGTCCGGCACAAGATTGATCGCATCAACGGTGTTGGCGTCCGGCGCACCGCCAGCTTCGACTATCGCGCGGGCCTGTGCGGCGGCGTCTGCATATGACAAACCATCGCCGCGCATTTTGCCTTTGGTGTCCATCAGCCGATACATCGGGATGTTGTTGCGCTTGGCGACGCCATAGTCGTTGGCATCGTGCGCGCCGGTGATTTTCACTGCGCCTGAACCGAAGTTTTTATCCGGATATTCATCTGTGATGATCGGGATCAGGCGGCGATGCTCTTTAGGACCAACAGGAATTTCGCAGAGTTTTCCAATAATTGGCGCGTAGCGTTCATCTGACGGGTGGACCGCAACCGCGCCATCGCCTAGCATGGTTTCAGGCCGTGTGGTGGCGATGGAGATATAGTCTCGGGTTTCGCGCAGCGTCTCGTTGCCGTCGGCGTCCTTCTCGACATACTCATAGGTTTCGCCGCCTGCGAGCGGATATTTGAAATGCCACATGTGACCGTTGACTTCGCGGCTCTCGACCTCGAGATCGGAAATCGCGGTTTCGAATTTGGTGTCCCAGTTCACAAGGCGCTTGTCCTTGTAGATCAGGCCATCATTGTAGAGCTTGACGAAAACTTCTGTGACCGCATCGACCATCTGGTCGCCTGCCTCGCCTTTTTCGCCCATCGTGAACTTTTCGCGGGACCAATCGCAGGATGCGCCGAGGCGCTTGAGCTGGTTGAAAATCAGCCCACCAGACTCGTTTTTCCACTCCCAAATGCGCTCGACGAATTTCTCGCGTCCCATCGTGTGGCGTGTCTCATTGGTGCCGGAAGCGGCCAGCTGACGCTCAACAACCATTTGCGTGGCGATGCCGGCATGATCCATGCCCGGTTGCCAAAGCACATCGCGCCCGCGCATGCGCTCAAAGCGGATCAGAATATCTTGCAGCGTATTGTTCAGCGCATGGCCCATGTGAAGCGAGCCGGTGACATTGGGCGGCGGGATGACGATGGCATATGGATCCGCGCCCGGCTTTGAACCAGCACCCGCCTTGAAAGCGCCTGCCTCATCCCATTTGGCCGCAATGCGCGGCTCGACGGTGGCGGAATCATATTTGGGTTCGAGCATGATGGGTCCAATGATGTGCGAATAGAGGGAGGTTTGCTCTAAAGGGCTTAGGCGGCGTTCGTCAATGTTGCCGACATGAAAACGCCGCCAAATTCAGTCTTGGCGGCGCAAATTCAATTGATAGAACGATGTTTAACGCGGGCCGCGCGATACCCGTTCGATTTCTTCGCGCACAAGGCGCTCAACCAGCGTTGGCAAATTATTATCCAGCCAATCTTGCAACATTGGGCGGACCATTTCTTCGGTCATTTGAGCCACAGACGTGTTGCGCTCTTCTTGCAGCGCTACAGACAAATGTTCAAATGACTTCGCAACTTGGCGGCCTGCAGCCTCGGAAATGATTGGGCGCAGCTCTTGAAAGGAATTTGATTGCGTGGCTGCAACATCAACGGAAGGCGCTGATGGTGCGGTAGTGTTGTCAAAAGTGCCTGGCAAATCGATCATCGGCTCAATATACGCGGGAACTGTGGGGCGGAAACTGTCTTTTAGATAATCCAATTTAGCATTTTCTTGCGCAGCAATTGTATTTTGCACTGGCTTTGAAAACACATCCGCAGCGGCAAACTCGCGTTCGAAATCTGCAACATCCGATTCCAATGTTTCCGAACTATCGTTCTGAAAATTTAAACCATCATTGCCAAGTTCAAACGCCTTCGGCGCATTATTGTCTTCAATAATCCGGCGAATGGACGCAAGAATTTCTTCCATGGTCGGCTCGCGGTTTGTGGCTTGTGCTTGGGTCATTTCAATAATCTGCTTTTCTAATTACTTTGCGTGCAAACGCCAACGCCGCAGCGTCGAATCATACCAACTCTACCTGCAACCGGCTCGAAAGAGAATCCCCTCGAGCGACTTCATTGCATTGGTCAACAGATTTGATTCGGTCGTTCGTGGCAGTGCAGTAAATTAGCGCTGGTCAGGCGTGCGCAATCCCGCCCACTTGTCTTTTACCGCTTCGTAATGCTCTTCAGGCTTGTGCAGTTTCACCCCAAGTCCAAGATACGAAGCACTTAAACGACCGGTTGCTTGCACGATCGCATAAGCTGCTTGCACGACGTCATGCTCAGAACTCACCAAGTTCAGCTGTGCCGCAACGACATCACTTTGAGCGTTTAGTACGTCCAAAGTGGTGCGTTGGCCAACTTTGCGCTCTTCCACAACACCATCAAGTGCAAGTTGGGCGGCTGCGACCACTTGCTTGTTGGCTATCACGGACGCCTTTAACGCTTCATGTTGAGTCCACGACGACGTCACCGCCGTTCGTACGCTATCATTTGCTACATCCACGTCGATGCGTGCTTGACCGAGTGTTTCTTTGCGCTGGCGTACTTGTGCAGCAACCCTGCCGCCTTGGTAAATCGGTACACTGAGCTGCATACCGATGGAAGCAACGCTAGACGTATTGTCACTGGCAAATGCACCCTCGCGCCGCGTTGTTGCAGTGCGCGTGACGCCCGCCTCAATGCCAAGGCTTGGCAAAAGCTCGCCCTCGGCAACCTTTACACCAAAAAGCGCGGCATCGACTTGATGTTTGCGTGCACTGATGACGGGGTGTTGTTCAGCGGCTACGGCCTGTGCACTGTCGAGCGATCTTGGCAGTAATTTAATTGGCGCTGTCGCAAGTTTGAGATCTTTTGGGCTCTCACCAATTAACTCACGATAGGCCGCCGCACTCACTTTCGCCTGCGCTTCTGCCGCGTTTAACTGTGCAATCGCCGCAGCGCGACTTGCATCGGCCTGTGCCACATCGGTGCGTGTGCCTTCGCCGACTTCAAAACGTGCTTTTGCCGAGCGCTGTTGCTCTACCAAAAATGCAACGTTCTTTTTGCGAAGGGCTGCAATTTTACGATCACGAATAACATCGAGATAGGCGGTTATCGCTTCAAAAAGGATATTTTGTTCGGAATTGCGCAAACTGTCTCGCGACGCATAAACGCCCGACTCAGCAGATTTAATGCCATTTTTTGTGCGAAATCCATCGAACAGTGTTTGTTTAACCGAGATACCGGCACTAGTGGAACTGGCGCGTGCGCCGCCGACTGTCGAACTATAGCCAGTGTTGGCAGTGCCTGTAACCGTCGGGCGGTATCCCGACTTCGCGATCGCGACATCTTCGTCTCGAACGCGCACACCAGCCCGCGCCGAATTCAGCTCGGAATTATTATTGTATGCTTTAGCTAGGGCGCCCATCAACGTTTCTGACAATGCTGCGCTTAAAGGAATCACAGAAACCGATGCCGCCAAAAAGGCGGTCGCTAAACGCTTGTTGATCACAAACACCGGTATCTCCTATGCATTTTAGTCCAAAATTGGCATTCAAGCGGCCCAAACAAGCCGATTCAGTTATGCGAATGAACGTTCTCGTTTGCCTTACTAGTCAAAAAGCGGTGCGACTGTCTAGCCTTTACAATATATATTACCACGTTTTAATCAATATTGCGCACACCCATCAAAACACAAACGATGCCGGTGTTGCAAATCCGGGCAACGCTTTAACTGCAAGATTAAATGCACGCGCGGGAGAATTTGTATGGCCAGCTTTGACATAACAATTGGCAACACCCGTTAGGCCCTGCCCTTCAACAGCAACCAACCGACCACCGTCTGCCAACTGAGCCAAGAGCGCATTCGGAATGGCGGGAACTGAACCTTCAATCAAGATCACATCAAAAGGCGCCTTAGTGGCCACCCCCGCAGCCAGAGCTCCTGTCACGCATTCCACGTTAGAGATATTTAAGCCAGCAACATTCGATTTCGCTTGAGCAGTTAGACTTTCATCTGAATCCAAAGCCACAATATGGGCGGCGATCTGCGCGGTGACTGCTGCGCTGTAGCCTGTGCCAGAGCCGACAATCAGCATTTTGTCACTTGGCTTGATAAGCGCAA
>JBGTAU010000062.1:0-3315 GCA_041749675.1 Rhizobiaceae bacterium
AGCCTTGAAGGCCATGCTGCAACTGACCTTGTTGCATGTGTTTTGGCGAAAAGTTCGGTGCCAATTGTGTACGCGAAACCTGTGGACGCATGTCCTAAACCTCGTATTGCCTGTCTTGAGCCCGGACGGAATCCAAGCTCATCAAATCAGACACTACAGGTGCGATGGTAAAGAGCCTGTTAACCATGACAGGCTCAAGCGTTAAAAATTTTAACGCCTCGCGATTTTTACATGCCCCGAATATCGCTTTCAGGGTTTGCACCAATCTTATGGATCGAAAGATCTGCGCCGCGCATTTCTTGTTCTTCACTCAACCGCAAGCCAAACAACATGTTCAGCGCGCGATAAACCACAAAGCCCAACACGCCAGCATAGGCTGCGCCTGCGAGCGAGCCAACAAGCTGTGCGCCGAAGGAAACACCGCCCATGCCGCCGAGCGCAGTTTGGCCAAAAATACCGGCGGCAATGCCGCCCCAGAGGCCGCATAGACCATGAAGCGGCCAAACGCCTAAGACGTCGTCAATTTTCAATGTTTCTTGGCACCAATGGAAACCGCGTACAAAGATAAACCCCGCAGCCCCACCAACAATCAAAGCACCGACTGGGTGGAACAAATCAGAGCCAGCGCACACGGCCACCAAGCCCGCCAATGCCCCGTTGTGTACAAAGCCAGGATCATTGCGGCCAACCCAGAGCGCCACAACGATGCCGCCAACCATTGCCATCAGTGAATTCATTGCCACCATGCCGCTCACTCCCGCCACAGATTGCGAGCTCATCACATTAAACCCGAACCAGCCTGTGCATAAAAGCCACGAGCCGAGCGCCAACCAAGGAATGGACGACGGCGGAATGCCGATTGATTTGCCGGATTTCAAATAGCGGCCAAGTCTTGGTCCCAGCGTAATCACCGCGCCAAGCGCCAACCAACCGCCAACAGCATGAACGACAATTGATCCCGCAAAATCGTGGAAAGCAAATCCGAACGTCGTTTTGATCCACTCTTGAATGCCAAAATTACCGTTCCAAACGATGCCTTCAAAGAAGGGATAAACCAACCCGACCAACACGCCGGTTGCGATGAGTTGTGGCTGAAAGCGCATACGTTCGGCAATACCGCCGGAAATGATCGCCGGAACGGCAGCCGCAAACGTCGCCAAAAAGAAGAATTTGACGAGGCTAAACCCTTGTGGCGCAAACGCCGTGCCTTCGCCGCCGCTCAACACTGTTGCCGAATGGAAAAAATGCACGCCATAGGCAACAAAATAGCCGACGAAGAAGTAGACGATTGTGGAGATGGCAAAGTCGGACAGGATTTTGACCAGCGCATTAACCTGGTTTTTGTGCCGCACCGTGCCTGCTTCTAAAAAGGCAAAGCCGCCGTGCATGGCAAAAACCATGATTGCTCCCAGCAACACGAAAAATACGTCATTGCCGATCAATTGAGTTGCCATTGTTCTTGTCCCGCTTGTCCCACTTGTGCCGGACTAACCAAGATTTGTGCCAACTGCTGTTTATTTGGATAATATGATGAAATTTCAGGCAATCACCCCTGATAATACCTCGCTGCCTAAATTTGGCGCAATATTACGTGCAAACGCACAAAATTTAGACAAAAAAAGACCCAGCGAACTGGGCCTTTGAGTTGGCGAATATCACGGTTTGTGACTATCGCGACGGGAAGTGTGGCGGCAAGATTTTAAACATCCTGCCGCCGATCTCAAATCAGTTGTAAGCGCGCTCGCCATGCGAAGTGATATCAAGACCTTCGCGCTCTGCAGCTTCTGCAACACGCAAGCCCAATATTGCTTTGACAATGTAAAGGGCGATCAGTGAAACCACTGCCGACCAAACAATGGCAACAATGACTGCTGTCGCTTGGATCGAAAGTTGGCCACCAATCGAGTAGTCCGCGCCGCCAACACCAAAGCCTGAAAGAGCTGGCGAAGCGACAATGGCTGTACCCAAAGCACCAACAATACCGCCAACACCATGAACACCAAACACATCGAGCGAGTCGTCATACTTGAACATTGGCTTCAGGCTAAGCACTGCCCAGAGGCACACAAGACCGGCAACAGCGCCCAGAACAATCGCACCAACCGTACCGGCAAGACCAGCAGCCGGCGTGATGGCAACAAGACCAGCAACAGCGCCAGATGCAGCACCAAGCGCAGAAGCATGACCGCGCATCACGCGTTCCGCAGCTGTCCAAGCAAGCGCTGCAGCAGCAGTTGCGGTGATCGTGTTCAAGATTGCCTGTGCTGTCAAACCATTGGCTTCAAGGTTTGAACCGGCGTTGAACCCGAACCAACCAACCCACAGAAGGCAAGCGCCGATCATTGTGAATGTCAAATTGTGCGGCGCCATATTTTCTTTGCCGAAACCAACACGTGGACCAACAACGATGGCAGCGATCAAACCTGCAATACCAGCATTGATGTGAACCACCGTACCGCCCGCGAAATCAAGTGCGCCAAGACCGAACAAGTAACCAGCCGGTGCATCAGCAGCCGACGGGCCGCCCCACCACCAAACCATGTGAGCGATTGGCAAATAAGAGAACGTGAACCAGATCGCCAAGAACAGCATGACAGAAGCAAAGCGCATGCGCTCAGCAACCGCGCCAACGATGAGTGCTGGCGTAATGGCCGCAAACGTCAGCTGGAATATTACAAATGACATTTCTGGAATGTAGACGCCCTTCGTAAAGGTCTCGACCAGCGATTCTGGCGAAACACCAGCAAGGAACATCTTCGATAGGCCGCCAATAAACGGTGTCAACGCTGTTGCGTCGGCAGCTGTACCAGCACCGGTGAAAGCGAGTGTATAACCATAGGCGACCCAAAGGAGTGAGACCATCGCAAAGCCTGCTAAGACTTGCATCAATACTGAAAGCATATTTTTAGCGCGAACCAAGCCACCGTAGAAAAGCGCCAGACCCGGAATGGTCATCATGATGACGAGGATGGTCGAAATAAACATCCAAGCCGTATCGCCCTTGTCAGCAACAGGCGCTGCAACCACAGCCGCGGCAGTATCTTGTGCCCAAGTTGGCAACACAGCGAACAGGCTGAGAAGCCCACTAGCCATACCTATCTTTGAAATTTTATGTGTCATAGAATAAATTCCTCTTTGAATTTCTGAAAAAACAACAGAAGGCCGCCTAAAGCGCCTCATTGTCCTTTTCACCGGTGCGGATACGCAGCGCATGTTCCAGCGCATAAACGAAAATCTTGCCATCGCCGATTTGTCCGGTTTTTGCAGCCGTTGAAATGGCTTCAATGGCTGGCTCGACCAGATCATTGGAGATCG
>JBGTAU010000063.1:0-2534 GCA_041749675.1 Rhizobiaceae bacterium
AAATTACTTTTTATAGAATAATTCCTTTACAAATACACGTTAAAGTATATAAATCAAATTAAGGCACAACCAAGTGCCGCAGAATCACAGTGTTACGGGTTTCCCCTGCTTTCTCCCGTGAACCTGTGTTCGCCTGGCCAGGCAAACTATGGGAGTCCAGACAACCGCCCAGTCTGGACTCCCGAATTATCTCTAGAAGCACGCTTGCGTTAGAATCGGGTCGTCAGCTGTGTAAGCCAGTCTGGAGAGGCTTCCACCAATAGAGTTTCAAGCTGGCGGTCATATCCTGTTGTGATTGAAATACCGATGAGCAGCAAGAAGATACCCAGCGCGATTTTCGCGCCTTTGCCCGCATTCATCATTGATCCACGCATCCGCAGCAATGCCTCTCGCGATAATATGCCAAGGATAAGTAATGGCAGCGCCGCGCCTAATCCAAACATCAGCATGGTGAGTGCAACTTCGGTTAAGTTTGTGCCTTGGGCTGCAAGCAATGATGCAGCGCCAAGCGTTGGACCAACACATGGACTCCATACTGCACCTAGCAAAACACCAACACCAAACTGGCCGTAAAGCCCATTGGTAGCGATGCTGCCGAATTTTTGTTCAGCCCAATTAGCTGCCGGTGCGCCGGCCTGCGCGAGCTTTGCTTGCAAAGTTGGTACGATCAGCACAAAGCCGAGTGCAATCATGATGAATGCCGAGATAGTTCGAAACAGCACTGCGTTTAAACCAAGCGAATAGCCAATTGTCGCCACGAACAGACCGATGGCAACGAAAGACATAGCCAGTCCTGCTGCTAAAGCCGCTGGCCCTAACTTATGTTCCGACGCTGCAGTGCCTAGAATTAGAGGCAGCAGAGGGAGGACACAGGGCGATAATATGGAAAGCAGGCCTGCTAGGAACGCTAGGCCAAGCGTAGCAATCACAATCAAAGCGCCTTTTCAAACAACGCCTCGATGGAGGCTGGCTTTGTATCGCCAACTGAGCGCGCGACTTCATTCGTGCCTTTAAAGGCGATCAGTGTGGATTGCTGGCGCACATTGAGCGTGGCGATAAACTCTTGCTGGCTGTCAAAATCGACATTCAGCACCACGAAGTCTTTGTATTTGTCAGATGCGCTCAACTTTTGAATGATGGGCGCTTGTGCACGGCAAGTGGGACACCATGGCGCACTGATATCGAGCACGATGGATTTGCCGTCTACTTGCGCTTTTTGGAAATCGCTTGGTGAAAATTGCATTTCGCCCGCTGATGCGGCGGTGGCAAATGCCAATAATGACATGGTGGTTATTGCGAGGACTGAACGGCGGTTGAACATGGCATTCTCCATTTTGTGGTTTTGTGATAGCGAATTTGTTTGGAGTTTGCACATCACAGCTAGCGTTGAGGCCATCACGTCTTCGTAATTCTCGGGTGATGTAGGTGGTTTCTCGTCAAAATTATTTCTGCGTTAGAAAACTGGTTGAAACCTGCGGCGTTTGCCGCTAATCCTCTGTTCATGAAAAACAACATGCTTCTCAATGGTTGGTGGCGGATCCGCTCATAGCGGCCGAACAACATTGTGCATGTTTGTTTATAGTTTTGGCCGCAGCGGGTGATCCGGGCGGCCTTTTGTTTATGTGGTCCGGTCGCTCTTCAAAAACTGCGATAGTGAGGATGGAGAAAAGCGATGATTGCAACACTGGATGATGGCTCTGAGCAGTATGTGACCGGCGGAGGGATCACTGTTAGACGCTTGCGCGTACCGACCGGTTACGCAGGTGCGATTGAGGCCTATGTTGACAAGCTCAACTCGCGGCGCGGTGCTGTCTTTTCGTCCAACTATGAATATCCGGGTCGCTATACGCGCTGGGACACAGCAATCGCCAATCCACCTGTTGTGATCACTGCGCGTGGGCGCGATATGGATATTGAGGCGCTCAATGAACGCGGGCAGGTTATTTTGCCGTGGATTGCCGACGCGTTAAAATCGACAGCAGACGTTTCGTTGGTTTCAATTGAGGTTGGTCGGCTAAAGGTAAAAATTTCAGAACCATCGCGCTCATTTACCGAAGAAGAGCGCTCGCGTGTGCCATCCGTTTTTACCGTGTTGCGCTCGATTGTCGCTTTGTTCTTCTCCGATGTTGACGCCTCGCTCGGGCTTTATGGAGCGTTTGGCTATGACCTTTGCTTTCAGTTCGATCCGATCAAATTCAGTCTGAAGCGACCCGATGATCAACGCGATCTGGTGTTGTTTTTGCCTGACGAAGTGTTGGTGGTGGATCATTATTCGGCCAAAGCTTGGCACGAGCAGTTTGATTTTGAATTGCGTGGGCAGTCCACAAAAGGTCTGTTGCGCGAGACGCCGGATGTTCCGTTTGTGCCAACGTCCGTTGACCCAGGCCGCGGCGATCACAAGCCCGGCGAATATGCCAATCTTGTGCGCCAAGCGATGGATAGTTTCAAGCGCGGCGATTTGTTTGAAGTGGTGCCGGGGCAGACATTTTATGAGCGCGTGCAAACGCAGCCGTCTGAAATTTCGCGCCGTCTCA
>JBGTAU010000064.1:0-3344 GCA_041749675.1 Rhizobiaceae bacterium
TACTCAAGCAAATTTTACGCGGTAAACGGCTTGGTTTTTCGATCGCTGAAATCAGCGAAATCATGCAAATGTATAAAGAGCCGCCGGGAGAGGCTGGTCAATTGCGCTTAATGATGAAGCGCATTGAAGAGCGCCGGGCGGAGCTGCGCCAGAAGCGCAAAGACCTTGAAGAGACACTTGCGGAGCTGGATAAGGCGGACGAGTCGTGCATCGAGCGACTGGCGGAACTGGGCGTCAATACCTAAATTAATGGGTCTGGACCCTAAAACCAGCGGCGAACCTTGTGCGCATAGTCGCGCCAAGGTTTGCCGAACTTGGTCGCCAAATGTTTTTCTTCGCGCTCAATGGCTAACTTTTGTGTGGCGAAGGCTGCAATGAAAGCAAGTGGTATAAACCAAATAACGCCAAGGCTTAAACCTGCTCCAATGGTCAACATTGTGTTTGCCAAATAAATCGGGTTGCGCGAAAAACTAAATGGCCCGCTTGTCACCAAGTTGGACGCGCCTTTGTTGGGCATTATGGTGGTTTTTTTATCTCGCATCGTGGTCATGGCTTTGAAGTCAATAAACAGGGCTGCGGCAATAATCATGACACCGATTCCGGTCAAAAAGTCTGAAAATGGCGATCCTACCCAAGGTGTGGGTAAGAAAAAAGCACTCGCTGCGCCAGCCAAGATTGCCAAACCGTATATGACTGGCGGATAGGGGAAGCTATTGGGCCGTTCATTCAGTTTGTCCATGTTCACTCCTGCGCAGCGTTCGTACAAAGGCTTGCGCTTTCCAAAACCAACGGATCGTTGGTGACGTCGCGTTTTCCGTCCAAAACATCTTGAAAGATGATCTGCTTTTCAAGTTCGCTTTTGACACAGGCGCAAAACCGCTCGCAAAATGCTGTATCGCGTTCTCCTTCGCAGCTTGCAACGCATTGAGGGAAGAACAGTGCCGCCTTGTCAACGGGTGCAGGTGGTAGCACCAAGGTTAGCCCATACAGTGCAGCTATCATGATTGGCTGATGCAATAGATAGTAGACGAGGCTGTGATTTCCTAAAAACGCCAAGAAGCGAGAAGGGCGTGTGTCTTTAACTTTTACGCTCGCTAAACTCGATGCCCATCCTGTTTGAATGGCCCATTTGGCAAATGCCATGCCGAGGAGGACAAATCCGGTCCATGGGAAGACGGGAACATAGTCATTGGAAGGAGGATCGAATGGCGCAAGCCCACTCCACCAAAAATAGGGTTCAAAGAACAACTCAGCACGAAAATTGAATGGCAAAGCCAAGACAGCCACACCAGCGAGGGCAATAATCAGTGTTGGAAGTCTGATAAACAACAGCGCAATCAGGCTTGCGGCGGCGATTTGATGTAAAATGCCGAAGAATACAAATCGTTCAGGCGTGGTGAAGTAGGTGGCCACTGAGATGATCAATGCAGTGCCGGCGACAAAAGCGAAGCGGCGCCAAAAACTTGGCCAGCGGATCCCATTATAATGAGCGAGCATGATGCTCGCACCCGCAACCAGCAGGAAACTTGCTGCAATTGCCCGCGCAAATAATTTCCAGCCGAATTGCGATGTCATACCAGTTGGCGCATAGCCGAAAAATTCCAAATCCCATGAAAAATGAAATATGGTCATTGCAATCATCGCGACGCCGCGCGCGATGTCAAGCTGCGCAATGCGGCTTGGTGGTTTAGATGCGGATAGCGGTTTGTCGGCGTCTTGCATGGATAGGCCTGATTTAATGGTGATCATGGTGCAACCTTGCTTTTGCTGCCCGCAAAAAATCGTTATGGCAAGCGTGTATTGCAAAGAGAGTTTGATTGATGGCACCGAACGCAAATGATGGGCTACGTTTGGCTGTTTCAGTTATTATCCGAGACGCTGACAAATTTTTGTTGGTAGAACGTGCTAACGATCCCGGCAGAGGCAGCTTTGCGTTCCCGGGTGGCAAAGTGGAAACCGGCGAGACGCTTGATGCTGCGATCAAACGCGAATTGTTGGAAGAAACTGCGCTGACGCTGGTGGAAGCTGAGTTGTTTGAAGTGTTGGAAGTGCATGGTGCCAGTGGCAGCTATTTGTTGCATGTTTATCTCGCACGTTCTGTGCAGGGAATTCCTTGTGCAGGGGATGACGCGGCCAGTTTCGGGTGGTATTCGGCGCAAGATATGCATGCCCTGACCATGCCACAATCGGTGCGTGATATGGTTACAAAGTTGCTTCAAATATAAGTGCTGGTTCAAAAGGCTCAATTATGCGCATTGATCTATCCATACGAGCGGCGTTACTGGCAGGATGTTTGATGCAAGCGCCAGCGGCAACCGCACAAACAGTGCCCAGTGTTGATCCTCCCTATAATCAAAAGCTGTTGCGGCTGTCTGAGGTGCTTGGTTCTGTGCATTTTTTGCGTAATTTGTGCGGTGAAAGCGGCACACAATGGCGCGATTCGATGAATGAATTGTTGGTCAGCGAAAAGCCGTCGTCAGAGCGAAAAGCGCAATTAACCGCCAGTTTCAATCATGGCTACCGCTCGTTTGATGGCGTCTACGTGCGTTGCACGCCGTCCGCAATCGACGCCCTTGGTCGCTTTATGAAAGAGGGAGCATTGCTGTCGGAGGATATCTCCACGCGATATGGAAACTGAGCCATTTGATGATTTACGCATCGTTAACTTTCTTAAAAATGTTCACGTGCCAGCCAATTTATTTGTGCTAATGTGTTAATGGGATTTTAACGATGCCGGGAAGCATCGGGGGTATATTATGAGTATTACGGATGCTGAGCTCAATGAGCGGATCCTTGACGAAAAGCGTTTGTTTGCGCGGGAAGTGCAAAATGAAGCGTGGGCGGATGGCATTTCTGAAGACATTGAGCCGGAAATTTTAGCGACCGCTGGGATGGAAACCATTGTGTCGCTGCTGATGCGTGAATGTGGGCCGCAATCGGTGCATAATCTTATGCAATCCATCACGCACCGCCTTGAAAGCGGCGTGTTTCATACGCATGAGTTTTTGAATTGATCCGTTTGAGGCTAATTGCATTGAAATATTTGACTACATCGGTGTTTGGTTTGCTGTTTGTTTCAAGCACAACACTCTATGTGTCAGCTCATCCTTTGAGAAACAATACGCAAACGCCTGTTCAACTCGCACTCAGCGAGATCAAACGCGAAGAGTTGCCGCCGCCCGCTGGAACGGTCACTGCGCCGCAGATCCCTGTTGATCCAGGTGCGGAAATACCGCCACCCGAACCATTAAAGCCCGGCATCAATCCGGCCTCGCCGCTTGATGATGTAGCCCCGCCAGCGGTCGATCCTGAAGCGACTGATCAAGACAATACAGACGCTGATC
>JBGTAU010000065.1:0-2563 GCA_041749675.1 Rhizobiaceae bacterium
AGCTGATACATCCATCATGACTGAACAGAATACCAATGCGGCCGTTTCGGCGGACGAAAACAACAACGGCGCTCATTCATCAGGCGGAAACCATGCAACCGGGCCATTTTTAGGCCTTGCGGTTGGTTCAATCGGTGTCGTTTACGGCGATATTGGCACGAGCCCGCTGTATGCGGTGCGTGAATCCCTCCACCATGCTGCTGGCGATGGCATTACGCGCGGTGAGGTGATTGGCGTTATTTCCCTGATGTTGTGGGCTTTATTGTTGGTGGTCACGTTGAAATACGTGGTTCTCATCATGCGTGCTGACAACCAAGGTGAAGGCGGTACGCTGTCGCTCATGGCGCTTGCGCAAAAGGTCATGGGACGCGGGATGAACATCGCGTTCTTTCTCGGCGTTGCGGGTGCCGCGCTGTTTTACGGCGATTCTGTCATTACGCCTGCCGTATCCGTGCTTTCAGCAGTGGAAGGCTTTGCTGTCGTTCTTCCCGGCACGGAAAGGTTCGTTCTTCCGGCCGCGATAGCTATTATTGTGCTGTTGTTTTCGGTTCAAAGTCGCGGCACTGCCAAAGTCGCCACGTTCTTTGGTCCTATTATGGTGGTATGGTTTGCAACACTTGGCGCACTTGGTGTTTATCACATCGCTGATGATCCGGAGATTTTCAGAGCTTTCAATCCGCTTGAGGCTGCCGGTTTTCTGGCCAATCACGGCATGGTTGGTCTCGTCGTCTTGGGTTCTGTCTTTCTCTGCGTGACTGGTGCTGAAGCACTTTATGCAGATATGGGCCATTTCGGCCGCTCGCCAATCCGTTTGGCGTGGATGGTTTTTGTGTTTCCGATGTTGGCGCTCAACTATCTTGGCCAAGGCGCGATGATCCTTGGAAAACCGGAAACAGCAGAAAATCCATTTTTCTTGATGGCGCCGGAATGGCTGTCGCTCCCATTGGTCGTTTTATCTTGTGTTGCAGCGGTTATTGCGTCTCAAGCTGTAATTACCGGCGCGTTCTCGCTGACTTCGCAAGCCGTTCAGCTCGGCATTCTGCCGCGCTTTGAAATTCGCCATACGTCCGAGCAGCTTGCCGGGCAAATCTATCTGCCTAAGGTCAACCGCCTGCTCTTCATCGGCGTGATTGCATTGATCGTTGTGTTCCAAACATCTTCGTCCCTTGCTTCGGCGTACGGAATTGCCGTGACAGGCGCTATGCTTGCTGACGCGGGCCTGATGATACTTGTCGTCTGGAAGGTCTGGAATTGGCGTTTGAGCACAGCCATCGCATTGATGACACCATTCATCATCATCGATCTTGCATTCTTCGGTGCAAACCTTCTCAAACTATTTGATGGCGCGGCTCTGCCGTTGGCGTTTGGCATGTTCTTGATGGTCGTGATGTGGACGTGGGTTCGCGGCACCAAAATTATTGCCGATAAATCGCGCCGTGAGAGCGTTCCCCTTAATGATTTGGCAAAGATACTTGTCAAGAAACCACCGCAGCGCGTTCATGGCACGGCGGTGTTTTTGACGGCGGATCCGGAAACAGCGCCGACTGCTTTGATGCACAATCTCAAGCACAATCACGTGCTTCACAACACCAACATTCTGCTGACAATCCGCACGGCGCAGGTTCCGTTTGTTCCTGAAAATGAGCAAATCAGCGTCGAAACTCTGTCTGATGATTTCCGGCGGATTGTGGCCAATCTTGGCTACATGCAATCCCCGCGTATTCCGCACTTGCTCGCGCAAGCGCGCCGTAAGGGTTGTGAGTTTGAATTGATGCAGACTTCGTTCTTCCTTGGCCGCCGCACCATTAAGGCTTCAGCGCAGTCTGGCATGCCGCTTTGGCAGGATGGGCTTTACATCGCTCTTGCCCGCTCTGCCGCGAACGCCACGGACTTCTTCCACATTCCGTATAACCGTGTGGTGGAAATGGGCAGCCAAGTCACGGTTTGATCTTAAAGATTGTCGTCCCGCCACGCTGGCGGGATTGAACCGGCGCATGCTTGTTTGATCCCGCACTTGCATGCAGGCCTGTCAAAGAACCGGAATTGGATTTCCGTGATTTGCCGTCAGGATGTGTCCGGTCGGTATTGCGTATCGGCTAGATAGTGCGCCAGACGGTGACACTCGCGCAGCAAAGGATCGACCTCATGTTTGGGCCGGTCGCGCCAGCCGGGTGGCAAGCCGGGACGCATCGGTGAGAAGCGCATGAATTTCCCTGTGTTTGCCTTGCGCCGCGCGTTGAAACGGGCGAGACGGCGCGCCTGTTTGGACAGATCCGCTAACGCTTGGCTCAAGGCCCTCAGGCGCAGATGCAGCCCAGCGGCATTGACTGGTGCACTATCAATATCTGCGGCGGATGCGGAAAAACCAGCACTGCCAAGGCCGCCATTTTCATCGTTGACGTTGAACGTTTTCAAGGCGTCGAAAAGGTTGAACGCCGGTGCTAGCGGTACGAGGCCTTCAGGAATTGTCGGAAATGAAGATGGTGAAACCGGCCCGCGCGGTTTGAGCGGACCCAGAACCAATGTGCGTGCGGCAATGATAATCAACCGCCGCACGGCAGCT
>JBGTAU010000066.1:0-5475 GCA_041749675.1 Rhizobiaceae bacterium
GAAAACGGCTTAAAATTGCCGATCCAAGTGCGCTTTGATGGCAAAAGACACATATTGGTAGAAGGCCTCCACCGCTTAGAGGCCTCCAAAATATTGGGTGATACAGTGATCAACGCCTATCTTGTGCAGGCGCGAAAACACTAATTACCTATTGTTGAACAAGCCGCCAGCAATATCACGTTCGCGGCGTTCAAGGTCATAGATGGTGACAGCTTCGTTCAAATAAGCTATTTCGCGATCACGACGTGAGGCTGGCTTAGCAAACATGCGGGTCAAAAGGTTCTGTTTCATAATTTAACTCCTTCTTTCCCTCCCAAACACAATATGGTGCACTGCAATATGTATAACCAGCCCTGTTTGCGAGTCCCTGCCATGCATTGGACGCATAGCTTATTAAGTCGACTTGCGGGTGAATGACTGGCTAACGGGTCAAAGATCGTGTCGCTTTCGCTCTATCGAGAAATTTGACCTCGGTGTAGCAATGTCAAGAGGAGAACCGGATCAAGCGTGAGTGAACGCAATACGTCAATCTCGAGGAGCCAATAATGCCCGGAATTCGTCCCGATATCGATCCTGATGGTTTGCAAGAATTTTCGGTGGTTTTCACAGACCGGTCGCTGAACCACATGTCTGGCAAGTTTCAAGCCGCTATGCGTGATATCTCATCCATTTTGAAGGATGTGTATAAAGCCGGCGCCGTTGCCCTGGTGCCAGGTGGCGGCAGTTATGCCATGGAAGCGGTTGCGCGTCAGTTTACCGTCGGCAAGCACGCATTGATCATCCGAAACGGTTGGTTCTCGTTTCGCTGGACACAAATTTTTGACATGGGCGGCTTCGCGGACACAACAACGGTCGTGATGGCGAGACAAACCGGTAACAGCGCGCGCTCGGCGTACGCCCCTCCACCGATTGCCGAAGTGATTGCAAAAATACACGACGAAAAGCCAGACATGGTGTTTGCACCACATGTCGAAACATCCGCAGGCCTTATTCTACCGGACGATTACATCACAGCCGTCGCGCAAGCCGCGCACGATGTGGGGGCGCTTTTCGTGCTGGATTGTATCGCGTCTGGCGCAATTTGGGTTGATATGGCAGCAACTTGTGTGGATGTGCTGATTTCTGCGCCGCAAAAAGGTTGGTCAGCGTCTCCATCTGCTGGCTTGGTTATGATGTCTGCCCGCGCTGCGGAACGGCTGGAGCAGACGACATCGAACAGCTTTGCGATTGATCTTAAAAAATGGCGTGCCATGATGGCGGCGTACGAAAATGGTAGCCATGCCTATCACGCCACGATGCCAACTGACGCGCTGCTGAAATTTCGCGACGCGATGCTTGAGGCCAAAGCTATTGGTTTTGATGTTTTGAGAAACGCACAATGGGCGCTTGGCGACGGCGTGCGCGCCATGCTCGCTGCTAAAGGCGTTAGATCTGTTGCCGCGGAAGGTTTTGCGGCACCCGGCGTTGTTGTGTCCTTTACCGATGACCCTGAAATACAAAACGGCAAGAAATTTGTTGCCCAAGGATTACAAATCGCAGCAGGCGTTCCGCTACAAGTTGGCGAAGGCGCAGACTTCAAAACATTTCGGCTTGGTCTATTCGGACTTGATAAACTGACCGATGTGGACGGCACCATTGCTCGATTGAAAACAGCTGTAGATGCCGTGATTGGCGCTGACATCGCATAGACTATTTGGACTTTTCAAATAATTCGCGCCCGATCAACATGCGGCGGATTTCATTGGTGCCGGCACCGATCTCATACAATTTGGCATCACGCAGCAATCGGCCAGCGGGATAGTCATTGATATAGCCATTGCCACCTAATATCTGAATGGCATCAAGCGCCATTTGCGTGGCACGCTCTGAGGCAAATAATATCACGCCGGCGGCATCTTCACGCGTAATGCGCCCGCCGTCGCAAGCCTTAGCAACTGTATAGACATAAGAACGCGCGGCATTCATGGCGACATACATATCCGCGAGTTTTGCCTGAATGAGCTGAAAACTGCCAATCGCAGCACCAAACTGTCGCCGGTCATGGATATACGGCAAAACCGAATCCATGGCCGCACGCATGATGCCTAATGGCCCCGCTGCCAAAACGATGCGCTCATAATCAAGGCCGGACATCAGAACGGAAACACCTTTGTTGAGACTGCCTAGAATATTCTCTTGCGGAACTTCGCAATCATCAAAATACAGCGCACTGGTATCTGATCCCCTCATGCCCAATTTGTCGAGTTTGGTGCCCGTCGAAAATCCTTTGAAATCACGCTCGATGATGAACGCAGTGATCCCGTTCTTGCCCGCTGCAAGATCAGTTTTGGCATAAACCACCAAAACATCGGCATGTGGACCATTAGTCGTCCACATTTTGCTGCCATTGAGCACAAAGCGATCGCCCTTGCGCTCAGCGCGCGTCGTCATCGACACGACATCTGATCCAGCACCAGTTTCAGACATCGCCAATGCGCCAACGTGCTCTCCCGATAGAAGCTTTGGCAAATACCGGCGCTTTTGATCATCGCTGCCGTTGCGCCGCAACTGATTGACACACAAATTCGAATGCGCACCATAGGACAAAGCGAGCGAAGCAGACGCGCGGCTGATTTCCTCCATAACCAAGCAATGTTCAAATATGCCCAGCCCCGCGCCACCCCATTTTTCTTCGACAGTTATCCCGAATAAACCAAGTGCACCGAGGCGCGGCCACAAATCACGCGGGAAAGTGTTGGAACGATCAATATCAGCCGCACGCGGAGCAATTTCGTTGTCAGAAAACAACGCCGCTGTGCTGCGGATTGCCTCGGCTGTTGGGCTGAGATCAAGGGTCAAATTTGAGAGGATGCTTGCACTCATTCGAGTCTGCTAGCATGGTGTGACAAAAACTGAAATGATTGAGATAGTGTGGCAACACTCAAAATGAACGACTTGCGCAAGATGCGCAACGCATTGAAAAGAATGGTGCCCCCGACAAGGTTCGAACTCGTGACCCCCTGATTACAAATCAGGTGCTCTACCAACTGAGCTACAAGGGCAGCGCGGCGGCAATAGCATATGCCGACACACAGTCAATGGTCTTTAATGGCAAATCGTTAAATTTGCTTATGTTAAATCCCATGCTATCCATTGATACCCAAGGATTTTTAGCAATGCAGCCCTCAATCACCTTTATTTCCTCACAAACAACAGACGCCAAAGCGGCCGCCAAACATTTGGCAGCGCTGTACGGGCAAGCAAAGGTCGAGAATGCGGATGTGATTGTCGCGCTTGGCGGCGATGGTTTTATGCTGCAAACGCTGCACAAATTCATGAATTCTGGAAAACGCATCTTTGGAATGAACCGAGGGTCAGTCGGGTTCCTCATGAATGAGTACAAGGATGAAGGCTTACTAGAGCGCCTCTCTAGTGCTGTAGCTGAAAGCATTCGCCCGTTGGAAATGATCGCTGAGACCGCAAGTGGCAAGTTTTACAAAGCCAATGCGATTAACGAAGTGTCATTGCTGCGCCAATCTTATCAAGCCGCAAAAATTCGAATCATGGTGGATGGCAAAGAGCGGCTGGACGAGCTGATTTGCGACGGCGTGATGCTGGCAACACCGGCTGGATCAACGGCCTATAACCTGTCAGCGCAAGGGCCAATCCTGCCGCTTGATGCGCCGCTGTTGGCGTTAACGCCGGTGAGTGCATTTCGCCCGCGGCGCTGGCGCGGCGCACTGTTGCCAAATCGATCAGTTGTTGAGATGCAGATTTTGGAACCGGCCAAACGACCGGTGAACGCGGTTGCTGATCACAATGAAGTGAAGTCTGTGATCAATGTCACGATACGGCAATCCGAGAGTGCCACCGCTATGCTGTTGTTTGATGAGGGACATTCATGGGACGAGCGCATATTGGCCGAACAATTTCTCAACTGAGCTATTTTGTTGATAATTCAATGCAGTGTTGACATTTTGTTCTTGTCAACGTAGGGGCAACTGCACATTCGCGGCACCTTACAGCGTAAGGCAGGCCGCGTTCAAACCGCCGCACAAAGCGGCCCGTCAGCATCTGAGGCATGACCCAATCCGTGGGATCAATTCCGAAAGATCGAACTGACTGAAACGGATCCAATTTACACGTGACCACATTTGCCGATCTCGGCCTTTCCGAAAAAGTCCTCGCCGCCGTGACAGACGCCGGCTACACCATTCCAACTCCGATCCAAGCGGGTGCTATTCCCCACGCTATTGCTGGCAAAGACGTTCTTGGCATTGCGCAAACCGGAACGGGCAAAACCGCCTCATTCGTGCTGCCGATGATGACGCGCTTAGAGCGAGGACGTGCCCGCGCGCGCATGCCACGCACGCTGATTTTAGAACCCACACGCGAACTTGCAGCACAGGTTGAAGAAAACTTCATAAAGTACGGCAAATACAATAAATTGACGGTCGCGCTTTTGATTGGCGGCGTGTCTTTTGAAGATCAAAACCGCAAGCTAGAGCGCGGCGTTGATGTGCTGATTGCCACGCCCGGTCGCCTGCTTGATCACTTCGAACGCGGCAAATTGTTGCTAACCGGCGTTGAAACACTGGTTATCGACGAAGCCGACCGTATGCTTGATATGGGCTTTATTCCAGACATTGAACGTATTTGCAAAATGATCCCGTTCAATCGGCAAACACTATTTTTCTCGGCCACGATGCCGCCGGAAATAACCAAACTGACCGAGCAGTTCTTACAAGCGCCAGTGCGCGTGGAAGTCTCCAAAGCGGCATCGACATCCGTAAACGTGACACAAAAGCTGGTTAAAGCAGGCTCAAAGGACTGGCAAAAACGCGCTGCCTTGCGCGATTTGATTGTGTCTGAATAGGCCGAAATCAAGAACGCCATCATTTTTTGCAATCGCAAAGTCGACGTTTCGGAGCTATTTCGCTCACTCACACGCCATGAGTTTTCCTGTGGCGCATTGCACGGTGACATGGATCAACGCTCGCGCATGACGATGCTGTCCAATTTTAGAGACGGAAAATTGCAGCTACTCGTCGCCTCTGATGTGGCAGCGCGCGGTTTGGATATTCCTGATGTTAGCCATGTATTCAACTTTGATGTGCCTATTCATTCGGAAGACTATGTGCACCGCATTGGCCGCACCGGCCGCGCCGGTCGTTCGGGCAAAGCCTTTACGATGGTCGATAAATCCGATGCGAAATATCTGTCGGCAATTGAAAAGCTGATTGGCAATGCCATTGAGTGGCATGACGGTGATTTGACGACGCTGGTGGTGGACGAGAGCGCCGAAGAAGCGCCGCGTCGTGGCCGCTCAGGCGACAAATCCAAAGGACGCGGTCGCCGCGACGGAAAAGAAGGTGCAAAATCAGCGCCATCAAACGCAAGCGACGCAGACCACACGGACCGCAAGCCACGCAAAACGCGCAGTGTTGCGAAACCTGATGCGACGCTGGAAGCGCCGATTGAACAGCCAGAAGTGGC
>JBGTAU010000067.1:0-6303 GCA_041749675.1 Rhizobiaceae bacterium
AGATGCAATGGCTAAGCGAACGGGACGTACCAAAACTTATTTGGCCCGTCAGGCAATATGCGAGCAAATTGATATTCTTGAAGACTTGTATCTTGATGAATTGCGCTCCGCCGATATTTTGTTAGGAAACTCTAAAACGATACCGCTTGATGAAGTAATCAAAGAGTTGGGTCTGGAAGACTGAACCTGTCTGTGTCATTGCAAACGCCATTGTCTTAGGCAGTTTTCTGGAACCGACACATGAACACCACTTGGCAACTCGCGCATTCTCAATCGCTCCGTATTGGACCCAAAGCGATCATTATGGGCATTCTCAATGTGACGCCGGACAGCTTTTCGGACGGCGGCCAATTTGCGCACGTTGACGCTGCGGTTCTGCAGGCTCAGGCAATGATCGCTGATGGTGCAACTATCATTGACGTGGGTGGAGAATCGACCCGCCCGAACGCAGAGCCGGTTTCAGCGCTCGAAGAGCAACGCCGCATTTTGCCAGTGATCGAGGCGCTCGCGGCTACACGAAAGGTTTTGATCTCCGTCGATACCTATCGCGCTGAGACGGCAAGGTTAGCAATTCAAGCCGGTGCGCATATTGTCAATGATGTTTGGGGGCTGCAGCGCGAACCAGACATTGCAAAAATTGCGGCGGACTATGGGGCAGGGCTTTGCATTATGCATACGGGGCGTGATCGCCAGCGTTTAGATGATGCGATTGACGACCAGCGTCATTTTCTGCGGCGCTCATTGGAAATTGCCGCACATGCAGGGATAGCGGACAATCAGATTGTGCTTGACCCAGGTTTTGGCTTTGCCAAAGAAACAGTACAGGACAATGTCGAATTAATGGTGCGGATGCGCGAGTTATTAGAACTTGGCTTTCCGCTTTTAATCGGCACTTCGCGCAAGCGGTTTTTGGGAACCATTACTGGCCGCGATGCAGCCGACCGCGATGTGGCGACGGCGGCATCGTCGGCGATTTTGCGTTTGGCAGGCGCGGACATATTCCGCGTGCATAATGTCGCTTTTAACAGAGACGCTTTGGCGGTTAGTGATGCTATGTTAGAGATAAGGCGTGCACCAACAAAACCGGCAGCACGCAGCTAATTGTTGCTTGTTAAAGCTATTTAAGGGTCAAACCATGTATGTCATCCACATGAAAAATTGCGCGTTCTTTGCTCGCCATGGCGTGTATGAAGAAGAAGAGCGGATGGGGCAGCGCTTTTATGTCGATGCTAAGCTGAGCATTGAGCCGGGCAATTCGCTGGAAAATGATTCCATTGATGGCACGGTTGACTATGGCAAGGCCTTTCAAACTATTGAGAAGATCATCACCGGTGAGCGCCGGTTTTTGATTGAGGCTTTGGCCCTGCAAGTAGCGCGCAAACTCATTGCTACTTTTCCGCAGATCAAGATTGCGGAAATCACCGTGCGCAAACCCAATGCGCCGGTACCAGGGGTATTGGATTATGTTGAGGTGACGGTTGTCGAACCTGCGAACTAATGTCCTTATAGGCATCGGTGGCAATCTGGGTGATCCACTGAGCGCGATGCGCGAAGCGTTGTTGAAGATTGATCAACACGACCATTGCACAATCGCGCGGGTATCGAGTGTCTGGCAAACGCCGCCGTGGGGCGTGACCGATCAGCCAGACTTTTTGAATGCCTGTGCAGCGCTCACGACCAGCCTTTCGGCGCGAGCATTTCTCGATCTTTGCTTGAGCATCGAGCACGATCTGAAGCGCGTACGGGATGTGCGCTGGGGCCCGCGTTCGATCGATATTGATATTCTGTTCTTTGGCGATGAAATCATCGACGAGACGGGACTTGTCATTCCGCATCCTCGGATCGCAGAACGCGCATTTGTTTTGGTTCCGTTGGCAGAGATTGCGCCAGAAACGCGTTTTGACGGTCTATCTATTGCTAAACTGGCCGCAAATTGCGACCGAAGCGGCATGACGCTACGGAAAGATGGGCGTTGGTTTAAGTCCGAAGATTAAGCCAGCGCCAAGATTAATTCTTGGCGATGCCGCTGGTCGTGCTGCTATCGATGCGTGAGAGTGTCATGCCAATAACGGGCACCATGTCTTTGTTCACACGCACCGAAATATTCACGTTCATCGAATTGTCATTGGTCAATTTGGCCAGCATTGCACCGTTCAATTGCTTGCGATTGAGCGCAAATGTCACGCGGTTGCCGGATACATTGCCGGCAATAATGTCGAGGCCCTTGCCTTTAGCGCCATCGAGAAAAGCGCCGGAATATTTAGCGCCAGAACGCTGAACCGTGGCTTTCATTTCCTGGGTGAATACACCAACGCGGCATGTGCCGTCCATGGTCATGCCAGTGCTCGCCCCAAGCGTGGAGCCATCAAAGGTACAGTTGAATTTCGTACCCTTGTATTTACCAGCCACAATTTCACCAGGGCCCGTCCACTTGCCTTGTGCTTTTTTGAAAAATACTGTGTCGTTATCTGCGGCTAATGCTTGACCGGATAGGCTCAAGAGTACGGCAAGGGATGCAACAAACGCTGATTTCTTCATGACACATACTCAATTTTGAGGTCCGGATTGAGTTTTGACAATGACTTGGAATGGTTAACAGTTGGTTTTAAGTGGGCAAGAATATTCAAAATATATAAACTCACTGGTGTCGCTTCACACTATTCCACATTGGTTTTTGTTGGTCCAATTTTGGTGAGTTCAGACACCACGTCACTGATGTTGGGGCGCTTCTCGGCGCTAAACTGCATGGGGCGCACCAAGTCCATCGCTGATATGCCGACCCGTGCTGTCATCAATCCATTGATCACGCCTTCACCCAGTCGCGCTGAAATTTTCGCCGCAACTCCGTGACCGACCAATTGTTGAATAACACTGTCGCCAACGGCGATGGAGCCCGTCACAGCCAAGTGTGCAATGACATTCTTGGACAGACGGATGAGCCCAAGTGAACCCGGGCGGCCGCCATAAAGTTCGGCCAAGCGGCGAATGAGCCGTGCGCTTTCAAATATAATGTAAGCCACGTCCACTAACGCGCGGGGAGAAACAGCGGTAACAACCGAAACACGTTTCGCGCTGTCAAGAATCATGGTTTTTGCCATATCATCGAGGGGTTTCATCAGACTATGTTCCGCGAGCCGCATCAAGTCAGAGCCATTCATAATCTCGCTTCGTGTTTGGGCGAGCAATTGCCGACCGCGGGCCGTTTGCGAAACGTTTGAAATTTGTTTTTCTAATTTGTCGATTACCAAACGGGCCTTTGTAGCATCGTTTCTTGCTGAGGCGTCGGTAGCTTGCAAACGTAGATCGCTGGCGGTGTTCAGCTGCGCGAGGCCACTGATTTCGCGGGCGATCACGACGAATAGTGCCAATAGTGCGAGCGCTAAAACAACGGATGCCGCATATCCCAACCAGTCGGCGCGGGCAAAAAGGTTGCGTATCAATGTGTCAACCCACAGGCCCGCCGCCAGTGAAAGTAACAGGCCTGATGCGCTTAAAAATACACTCCATGCCGTCCAGCTGCGATGTGTTGGTTTCGTTGGCTTGGGCGTTAGAACCTGTAATGACTGGTCAAAGATATCTTCGCTGTCGATCACCTCAATCGTTGGCGTGGCACGCGGTTTACGCACTGGCTTTTCGCTCAAAGCAACGTCTGCCTTGTGTTTTTGTTGCGCTGGCGCGTCAATTTTGAACGCTGCAGGTTTACGGATATCACTCATGCCAGTTTGTCTCCGATGAGAAATTGCAAGGCGCGATCCAGACGGATGTGCGGCAGCGAAAGCGTTAGTCCTTCAGCTGTGGTTTCCAACGCTGGCGGGCGAAATCTGACAAAACGCAATGCAGCTTCATCGGTTTCATTCGCCTGATGGTTTGAATCAAGTTGCTTGAAAATTGAGTCTGGTTTTTCAGGTAAGTCACCGGGAAATATAGCTGTTTCGGTATTGCCATCAAATTTGTCATCGCCAATGGTTTCGCCTTTTAACGGTGTTCCGATGATGACTTGGAGTTCCTCTTTGCCTTGCCGAACAAGGGCTTCGCGGGTCGAGCGCACGGCGGCGAGTGCCACCACATCGACCTCGGCGCCGGAGAATTCGGCCCGCTCGACGGCGCGGTCGGCAAGTCTGCGCACCAGCGCTTCCAGTCGATCATGCGATGTGTGATGCAATTGATCGGCCTTAGTGGCGGCGATCAAAATGCGGTCGATGCTGTGATTGAAAAAGCTTGGCAGCCAGGATGATTTGCCGATGCGAAAACATGATAATATTTCTGCCAGTGCTCGCTCCAAATCCGCCAAAGCATGCGGACCCGCATTCAATGCTTGCATCGCGTCGATCAGCACGATCTGCCGGTCAAGTCGCGCAACATGCTCTAGAAAAAATGGTTTGACGACATGGGTTTTGTAAGACTCATAGCGCCGCTCCATCATTGACCACAGTGAACCGCGTACAGTTTGTGTAGGTTTGGGTAGCGGCGCAAAGGTGAGGGCAGGTGAGCCTTCCATGTCGCCGGGCATAAGGAAGCGACCTGGCGGCAAGGTGGACATCGCCCGCTCATCCGCGCGGCAGGCGTGCAAATAGCCTGTGAATGCTTCGGACAGGCGCTGTGCCAGCATCTCATCGGCGGGCAGCGTGGCATCGACCTTTTCCGTCATTTGCAACCAATTGGCAGATAGGTCATCACGCATCGGCAGTTTCGCCAGTTCTAGCGCCTGATCTGAAAACTCGGCATATGTTTTGGTGAGCAGCGGGAGATCGAGCAACCATTCGCCGGGGTAATCAACAATATCTATATTTAGGCGACCTGGCGCAAACATGCGGTTCCAACCGGAAGCCGATTGATATTCAACTGTGATGCGCAACTCTGAAATGGCGCGGGTCGATTGTGGCCATTGCCGCGTCTCCAGCAGTTCGCGAATATGGCTTTCATAGGCAAATCGGGCGACAGCATCGTCGGGCTGCGGCGCTAATTTGGCAGATGCAACCCGTCCGTTGCGCCAAGGTTCAAACATTGCCAGCCTGCCACCATGCAGAAGATTGTGAACCAATGCCGTGATGAAAACCGTCTTGCCCGCGCGTGACAGGCCCGAAACGCCCACACGTACGGATGGGTTGGCCAGCCCAATCAACCGTTCAGACAATGTAGACAGGGAGAGGCGCAGTTCGTCTTGCAAATTGGTGGGTGATGCCACGGCGGTTACCTTTTCAAATTCGCCGACATATAGGCATGATTTGCATTACATTGAAGAGTAAGCGTCGCACTATCGCGGTGCACACCCGTCGAGCATGAGTGTTTTCAAATAACCTGTTTTCGGCGCAATTTCAGGAAAAGGCTTATCAAATTCAATCTCAGCCAACGTACCGGGGGCAAATCCATCTAAAAGATGGCGCATGGCTTGTTTATCGCCTTGGCCCACCAATTGATGCACGATGTCTTCGCAACTTGGGTTGTGACCGACGACCAAAACTGAATTATTGCTCGTGGCGGCACGAATGATTTTCAAATATTCCGGCCATTCTTCGGTGTAGAGTTTTTGGTTGAAGCTCGTAGGGATTTTCTGTTGAAAATAACGCTCAATGTTTTCAAGTGTTTGGCGCGTGCGCAAAGAAGGGGAGCAAATTATACTTTCTGGGAACTGACTTAAGCTCGCCAATTTCGCACCAAGTTGGTTCGACGCTTCAAGACCAGAGGGATCGAGCGGTCGATCAAAATCGCGCATCGCTGGCAGTGCTGAGGCCGCCTTTGCATGGCGCAAGATATAAACACGTGTCATTGATGGCTCTTCACTGGCTTTTGCTTACCTTTCGTTAGAGACGCATTTGAAGTCGCGCAAGTGGTCCGCATGAAATGATGGTGTGAATAAATGTCGATTTCAACCAATAATAGAAAACAACTTTAGGGAAAGCAATTTCTAGATCATTGATTGCGTTACTATCGAAGCAATTTCTTGTGTTTGTTAAAACTGACGCTTGTTTGCTAATCCAGTCACGACTATAAGCCCGCCAAATGATAAGGAATATGGAGTGATTCAAATGCTTCGGGCGAATGAGCAATCCTATAGTCCAAGCGAGGACGAGCCGTTCATGAATGAACGACAACGCGCTTATTTCCGCGCAAAGCTCGTGGCTTGGAAAAACGACATCTTGCGGGAGGCGCGCGAAACGCTCGACGCCTTGCAGGAAGAAAATACAAATCACCCGGACCTTGCAGATCGGGCATCTTCAGAAACTGATCGGTCGATTGAACTGCGGGCGCGTGATCGCCAACGCAAGTTAATTTCCAAGATCGATTCTGCAATGCAGCGCATCG
>JBGTAU010000068.1:0-2719 GCA_041749675.1 Rhizobiaceae bacterium
CATATAAAACAGATCGTAGATAATCTTGTTGTTCATGGTTCCGCCAAATTGCGGATGGGGATGCAATATCATTGCAATTGGTGCGCCCTTGTCCTTCGAAGGCTGATAGCGTCCTTCTAGGCGACCATCGGGACCGTTAAAAATAACTTCGGGCATAGCAACTCCAATACGATTATGTTTTGGCGCGTATTGCCTTGACGGCATTGTTCACGCACCATAAAACCTTTCAAAATGCGATTTTAGCATTCTGCGGTTCTGGAAGCGCCTCAATAGGCTATAACCGGTTTGAAATTCAAGAAAATTGCGGATCTGTTAGGAAACAAACTTTGCGTGCCAGAACCTATCTTGATTGCAATGCCACGCACCCGCTTTTGCCGGAAGCAAAAAGTGCCATCATTGGCGCTCTCGAGTTCATCGGAAACCCATCATCAGTGCATCAAGAAGGCCGTGCAGCGCGTGGCTTGATTGATCAAGCGCGCACCTGTGTTGCCAGCCTAGTCAATGCCAAACCTGATCATGTTGTTTTCACTTCCGGCGCAACCGAAAGCGCCAATATTGTCCTCACTCCCCATTGGCAGATGGGACGCGCCGCGCCCACCATGAGCAAACTTTATGTCAGCGCAACAGAGCACCCAGCGATACTGTCCGGTGGACGTTTTGCACCAGCCGCTATCGTTGTATTGCCAGTGTTGGCGACAGGCGAATTGTCATTAGAAGCATTGAACGCGCAGCTTGCTGCCCATGATATGAGTGTGGGGCTGCCGCTTGTGGCGATACACCATGCCAACAACGAAACGGGAGTGGTTCAGCCAATTGCAGCCATCGCGGCCATTGTTAAAGCCAATGGCGGCGTTCTCGTTGTCGATGCTGTGCAAACATTTGGCCGCATCCCGCTGGATATCAGCCAAGGCATCGGTGATTTTCTCATTGTTTCGTCGCATAAAATTGGTGGACCCAAAGGCGCAGGGGCGTTGATTGGTGTGAGCGATTTGATGATGCCAAAACCATTGATGCGCGGCGGCGGTCAGGAAAAAGGGCATCGTTCTGGCACTGAAGCCTTGCCAGCGATTGTTGGCTTTGGCGCAGCGGCACTTGCCTGCAAGGCGCGGGTCGAACGCAGCCAATCCATGTTGGCGAAACGACAGGCGATTGAAGCGTTGATCTACAGCATCGACGCGAGTTCCGTTATCCATGGTGCCAGCGGGCGCGAGCGATTGCCCAATACGGTTTTTTTCTCAATGCCAGGTCTAAAAGCAGAAACAGCACATATCGCTTTTGATTTGGCGGGCATTGCTTTGTCTTCAGGTTCTGCCTGTTCGTCGGGTAAAGTTGGCCCAAGCTATGTGCTTAAAGCGATTGGCTTCGATCAAGCGGAGGGCGCCTTGCGCGTTTCTATCAGTCTTGAAACGTCCGATCGCGATATTGCGGCCTTCGGAGAGGCGTTGAAAACCATCGCTGGTCGGCGTACTGTGACGAAGTTCGCTGCTTGAGTGTCGTAACTTAAAAAAATAGTTTGAAATCTACATTGGATTTCTTCTAAAGAAGCGCTAAATAGAATTAAGCCATCAGATAAAGATGGGCTCCCATAACGACTACCGGACCTTGAATCCGGAGAGCCAGGAGAAGACAAGATGGCTGCTGTGCAGGAAACCATCGATCAAGTCGCGTTGATTGACGTTGATCAGTATAAATATGGTTTTGAAACCATAATCGAATCTGACAAGGCCCCAAAGGGCCTGAGCGAAGATACAGTCCGTTTCATTTCTGCCAAGAAAAATGAGCCTGAATGGATGCTCGCGTGGCGCTTGGAAGCGTTTGCGCGTTGGCAAACCATGCAAGAGCCGGTCTGGGCGCGGGTGGATTACCCCAAGATCGATTTTCAAGACGCGTATTATTACGCCGCGCCGAAAAGCACCAAGGGTCCATCGTCGATCGAAGACGTCGATCCGGAGCTTTTGAAAGTCTATGCCAAGCTTGGCATTCCGCTGAAAGAACAAGAAATTCTCGCCGGCGTTGAAAACCGCCGCGTGGCTGTGGATGCCGTGTTTGACAGTGTGTCGGTTGTCACCACATTCAAAGAAGAACTCTCCAAAGCAGGCGTTATCTTCTGTTCGATTTCAGAAGCCATTCGCGAGCATCCCGAGCTTGTCAAAAAATATCTGGCGTCGGTAGTGCCTGTAACCGACAATTTCTACGCAACGCTTAACAGTGCTGTGTTCACCGATGGATCGTTTGTTTACATCCCTAAGGGTGTACGTTGCCCGATGGAATTGTCGACGTATTTCCGCATCAATGAGAAGAACACCGGTCAGTTTGAACGCACGTTGATCATTGCCGAAGAAGGCTCATACGTCTCCTACCTCGAAGGCTGCACCGCGCCGCAGCGCGATGAAAACCAGCTTCATGCGGCTGTGGTTGAGCTGGTTGCCATGAAAGACGCCGAGATCAAATATTCGACCGTTCAAAACTGGTATCCCGGCGATAAGGACGGCAAAGGCGGCATCTACAATTTCGTGACCAAGCGCGGCGATTGTCGCGGTGACAATTCCAAGATTTCGTGGACGCAGGTTGAGACGGGTTCAGCCATCACGTGGAAATATCCAAGCTGCATTTTGCGCGGCGATAATTCGCGCGGCGAGTTTTATTCGATTGCCGTTTCCAATGGTCGCCAGCAGGTGGATAGTGGCACCAAGATGATTCATCTCGGCAAAAACACCTC
>JBGTAU010000069.1:0-3243 GCA_041749675.1 Rhizobiaceae bacterium
GGCTTGGCGCCGCGTCAACCATCCGTCCGAATTGCTCACGATTGGCCAACAGATCAAGGTGCAGATCATCCGCATCAATCAGGAAACCCATCGTATTTCGCTCGGCATGAAGCAGCTTGAGTCTGATCCTTGGGCAGCCATTGGCTCCAAGTATCCAATCGGTTCCAAGATCTCCGGCAAGGTGACCAACATCACCGATTACGGTTCTTTTGTTGAAATCGAGCCAGGCATCGAAGGCCTCATCCACGTTTCTGAAATGTCATGGACAAAGAAGAACGTGCATCCAGGCAAGATTTTGTCGACCAGCCAAGAAGTTGACGTCATCGTGCTCGAAGTGGATCCGGTCAAGCGCCGCATCTCTCTCGGTCTCAAGCAGACGCTCGACAACCCATGGAACTCGTTTGCTGCTCAATTCCCGAACGGCACGATTGTCGAAGGCGAAGTGAAGAACAAGACCGAATTTGGTTTGTTCATTGGCCTCGAAGGCGATGTGGATGGTATGGTCCATCTCTCCGACCTCGACTGGAACCGTCCAGGCGAACAGGCAATCGAAGACTACAACAAGGGCGACATGGTTAAGGCCATTGTTCTTGATGTGGACGTTGAGAAGGAACGTATTTCGCTCGGCATCAAGCAGATGTCGAAAGAAGGCGCATCCTCCGCTCCAGCATCCGCTGGCGGCGCAGCATCTTCCGGCGAGCCACGCAAGAACGCGATTGTAACTTGTGAAGTCACCGGCATCAACGAAGGCGGCATTGACGTCAAGCTTGTTGACCAAGACCTCGTCTCGTTCATCCGTCGCGGCGATCTGTCCCGTGACAGAGACGAGCAGCGTCCAGAGCGCTTCCAAGTCGGCCAAAAGGTAGACGCCCGCGTCATCGCCTACGACAAGAAGTCTCGCAAACTGCAAGTCTCGATCAAAGCGCTCGAAATCGCTGAAGAAAAAGAAGCAGTCGCTCAGTACGGTTCTACCGATTCTGGTGCATCGCTCGGCGACATCTTAGGCGCAGCGCTCAAAGCCAAAAAGTAATCTTTGCCGCAAGGCAAAAATGCAAAATCCGCCGGAGCAATCCGGCGGGTTTTTTGTTACTTTATTGTCAATCCATCGTGCAAAATAAAATCCAAACTCTCAAGCAACAGCACTTAGCTTTCCAGACCAAACGACATCCGGTGGCCTGATATCGCTTTGCGCTTGTGGGCCAGAGATTTCTGTACTTTTGGCGCCCACGCGCTCAATGATCGGTACCAGAAAATGCATGAGCACCACGGCAATTGCCAGCAAGATGCCATATGTCAGCAAAATGGTAACGGCAGGTACATTGAAGTTCAATTGCGGAAATGCGCCTAGAATCACTGGGACGTACCATGATGTCACAGATACGCCGCCGGAAATGAGGAAGACGGATTTTCGAAATTGAGTTAACCCATCAAATAATTTTCTGCCAACTTGTGTTTTAATTCTTGGCAAGATGACGGAATGAATGAACACGCCGTTGACTGTGAGTACAAAGACAATCGAAAGTTTGGCCCAGATTTTTTGATTGAGTAACTTGTCTGGATCAAACAACGCGTAATGAACGATAAAGCCAACGCCGGTTACCCATAAAAGCATAAGGCCCACGTTCACAATATTCGCAGAAAAATGCACAAGCTTCCAATTTGACGAACTTATCGGTTCACACAAAAAGAAGCGAAGCAACATAAGGTCCAGCAGGGTTGCTGCGCCCAGCCCCAATGCCAGCCCTATAAAGTGTACAAATCGTAGTGCAGTCTTTGCCGCCATCACCGGCTCTGCAGATATGAGTTGCATATAGATGTTCAAGTCCATCGTAGTTTCCTTTGGTTGAATACAGAGACTTCAAAGAAACCCCTTCCCCTTACGCCGCGCTCACAAGCGTGTGAAACTAGAAGGATCATTGTTGCAATTGACACTCTTTGGCCAGTGTGTTCAGCGCTGCGTTCGGCTGAATAGCGCCCAAATCTAGGCACTTATTGTTGCGGTGTCGCCAACTGCGTGAACGGACTGACGAAGCGCTGACAGCGCGCTGACGAGGCGCTGACAAAGGGCAATTTGTCGTGCATGGATGAAAATAAAAAATATTTGATGTTTAATAGCGACGTGGCCGCTCACCGCGTTGTTGTCTTGGATTTCACCAATGGTTCCAAATTTTTGATGTGCAACCCAAAGGTTACAAATAGCCCTCGCAGCAAAATAGTTTTGCCTGCCTTGCTTTCAATTCATCGCGAAGCACTTTAGGTTCAACCAAATGAAAAAAGTAGCAATCATCGGCGGTGGGCCGTCCGGATTAATGGCCGCTGAAGTTCTGTCAGCAAAAGGACTTTCCGTAACTGTCTTTGAAGCAATGCCGACCGTCGGGCGTAAATTCCTTTTAGCTGGCAAATCGGGTCTCAATCTATCGCACGCCGAACCGCATGAAAAACTGCGGTCGCGCTACGATGCGGCAGCAGAATTTTTAACGCCTGCATTGGATACGTTTACCGCCAAAGACATCTGTGACTGGGCGCAAAGTCTTGGCATCGAAACATTTACGGGGTCATCGGGTCGCATATTCCCCAAAGCTATGAAGGCGTCGCCGCTATTGCGCGCATGGCTTATGCGGTTGAACCAGCAGGGTGTCGAAATCCACACACGGCATCGCTTTGTCAGTTTCAGTGAAAATGGTGTGCTATTAGAAACGCCCAGTGGCACACTCGAATTTTACTGCGATGCAATAGTGCTGGCTCTTGGCGGCGCAAGTTGGCCAAAGCTTGGGTCTAACGCTGAGTGGGTTTCACTCCTTAAAACAAACGCCGTCGACATCGCGCCTTTGCGGCCGGCCAACTGCGGATTTGATGTCAATTGGAGCGACGACTTCCGTCAAAAATACGCAGGCGCACCAGTGAAATCTGTTGTCGCAACATCTGAGGCAGGCCCACTAAGGGGCGAGTTCGTTATTTCGCAAGATGGTGTTGAAGGCAGCCTTATCTATACTCATTCTGCCGCTTTGCGTGACACGCTAGAAAATATTGGCCGCGCAGAATTAATCCTTGATTTAACACCTGACCGCACCGTTGCCCGCTTAATCAAGGATCTTGAAAAGCAAAAACCAAAAGACTCCTTCTCCACACGCCTTCGCAAAGGGGCAGGGCTAGATGGGGTCAAGGCGGCGCTGGTGCGCGAATGTATCAAGGGTGCCAATCAATTCGACCCTAAGCGCCTTGCGGCGACCATCAAAGCCTTGC
>JBGTAU010000070.1:0-4367 GCA_041749675.1 Rhizobiaceae bacterium
TTCTGGTTCGGCTCAACGCTAACCATTGATGCCGCCCGCGAATTGGCACCCCACCAAAACGCCACCGGCCTTCAAGTCACCTCCGCAGTGCTGGCGGGCATGGTCTGGGCGCTTGAAAATCCAACAGCAGGCATCGTCGAAACTGATGAAATGGATTTCCGCCGCTGCCTTGAAATTCAAGAGCCCTATCTTGGAAAACTCAAAGGCTATTATACGGATTGGACCCCGCTGCACGGTCGCCCCGGCTTCTTCAAAGAAGACGTAGATGCCAGTGACCCGTGGCAATTCCGCAACGTTTTGGTGCATTAGCGGTTGAAAAATAACGTCTTTAGTCGGTTTTCCCGACGATTGGCCTTGTTTCGTCCACGATTTGGTGATTGTTGGTCATCATACGCTTTGGGGAGTTACGTTATGCAGATCAACCGTTTCACAATCATGTCATTGGTGGCTTCCAGCCTTTTGGCGTCTTGTCAGACCTATGAACTGGGTTCACGCGCACCTGAAGTTGCGCCTGCACCGGTGGGAATTGATGGCGAGTGGGTCGATACCCGCGGCATCAACACCGCAAGATTTGGCGCTGGCACCTTTACTTCTGTCGATGCCAACACAGGCCAAACCATGGCGCGCGGCTCCTATACTTATCGCGACCAGCAAAATGTTGATCTCGCGTTTACATCACTCATCCGCAACACAACGGTCAATGCGGCATGCTTGGTCGTGGCGCAAAGCCAGTTGAACTGCACCACTTCTTCGGGCGCAAAATTCACGTTGGTGCGTAAAGCAGCGTCGCCAAATACAGCTGCGGCAGTGCCTGCGGTCAAACCAGTGCAAACTGGCATTCCTGAAGATGCGGTTTTGATCGGCAAGGTCTAGTCTAACCAATATGAATGCGACAAAAGGCTCGTTCATCGAGCCTTTTTTATTGCTATACGTTGAAACGCTGACCAATGCCGCTAGGTTCTGCACCATAAAAGTCAGGAACTCCCCATAATGACGAGCCAAATACTTGATCGCAGACAATCCTTGAAACTTGGGGAGCTGCCAACTGGTCATCCAGCGGTAAAAATTGGTAAGATTGGCGTCATGCTGGTCAATCTTGGCACACCGGACGGCACCGACTATTGGTCAATGCGCCGATATTTGAAAGAATTTCTCTCCGATAGCCGTGTCATAGAAACACCGCGCTTGCTTTGGTATCCAATACTCAACGGTATTATCCTCACGGTCCGCCCGTCAAAGTCGGGCAAAGCGTATGAATCGATTTGGAATAAGGAACTCAATGAATCACCCTTGCGCACATTTACGCGATCACAGGGCGAAAAGCTGGGCGCCGCATTGGTCGACCATCCGCAAGTCATCGTAGATTGGGCGATGCGCTACGGAAACCCATCAATGGAAAGCGTCATGACACGCCTTCGCGAACAAGGCTGCGAGCGTATATTATGCTTTCCGCTCTATCCACAATACGCCGCCGCAACGACCGCGTCCGTCAACGACAAACTGTTTCAAAACTTGCTGAAAATCCGATACATGCCAGCCGTTCGCACAGTGCCGCAATATCATGATGAGCCTGTTTATATTGAAGCGTTGGCACAATCTATCGAACAGCATTTGGCGAAGCTTAGCTTTGAGCCCGAAGTGGTAGTCGCCTCCTATCACGGCATTCCAAAAAAATATTTTGACAAGGGCGATCCCTATCATTGTCACTGCATGAAAACGACACGTTTGCTGCGCGAACGCTTAGGCTGGTCAAAAGATCGGCTGATCACTACGTTTCAATCGCGCTTTGGCCCGCAAGAATGGCTTCAGCCTTACACGGACAAAACCATCGAAAAATTGGCCAGAGATGGTGTTAAATCCATCGCTGTATTCAATCCTGGTTTTGTGTCTGATTGCTTGGAAACGCTCGAAGAAATAGCGGTCGAAGCGGGCGAAACTTTTCACCACGCAGGTGGCAAAAACTTCTCGCACATCCCATGCCTAAACGATTCCGAGCAGGGCATGGCAGTCATTGAACATTTGGTACGCCGCGAACTCCAAGGCTGGCTCTAAAGCCAAAATATCAAAAAATTTGATGCCCTCTTGAAATCATCGAACAGCAAAACCACCTGATGTGTGCGGTCGCCAAAATGGGGCCGCGCCGTATCACCCCTCGCCAAATTTGGGAGCGGGAGCACGGATTATCGCAAACAGTTGCTTTTGAAAGAGGACATCATGCGTCACGTAGATTTTTCCCCCTACTATCGTTCCACCGTTGGTTTTGACCGCTTGTTCAGCTTGCTGGACACCATTAACCAGCCAGAGGCTGCGCAGTCGTACCCGCCCTATAACATTGAAAAGACTGGTGAAACCAGCTACCGCATCACCATGGCCGTTGCCGGTTTTGCCGAAGAAGACATCCAGATCGAAGTGCATCGCAACACGCTTTCTGTGAAGGCTGAAAAAGCGGACGAGACCGAAACCGAAGGTGTTGAAGTGTTGCACCGTGGCATTGCGGCCCGCGCATTCGAGCGTCGCTTCCAACTCGCTGATCACGTTGAAATTCAAGGTGCAGCCCTGAAAAATGGCTTGCTTCATATTGAATTGAAACGCGAAGTGCCAGAAGAATTGAAGCCTCGCAAAATCGCGATTTCAACCCCTTCTGTTAAACAGCCAAAGCAAATCGAAGCGAAAATCGCAGCCTAACAATTCAATTTGAGGAAAAAGGGCGGTGTGCAAACACCGCCCGATTTTATTATTTACGCAAGAAATTATCGAGCGCTATTTTGCCGGGGCCCATGTAAATAATGGCCAGTGCCAAGGCAGCCCATGGCAAGTGAAAGTTCGCCCAACCATCAGGAATTGTCAGCTGTATCATCACAGTCATCGCCAATATCCCGAGCGCTGCAAAGCGCGTAAACAATCCAACCACAAGCAAAATGGGCAGCACGATTTCACCAATCGATGACCCCCAAGCCATCAATGTTGGAAATGGATAATCAAACGTCTGTCCCAATATATGCAGCTTGAATTCTTCGGCAAACAACAAAGGCGGCGTATCGGAAAGCTGCAAAAATCCATCCCACTTGGTCAATCCAGACTTATAGAATGGCACCGCAAGTGCAAATCGAGCAACCAAACTTGCCAATGAAACGGGCACAAGATTTTGTAACTTTGCTTCAATCTGGTTGAGAAAACCCATCATTCCAGAGGCTTTGGTTTCTGCTAAAATAGTCATGTTCATTCCTGTTCTAAACGCGATCAATACTAAAGTCGGAAAATGCACCGGCTTGCAAAATGCCCGCGATGCTCGCTGATAAATCGAACGCCTCGCCCGTTGTCATTGCCATTTCGGCGCTGCCTTGCAACGTCTCGCCATTGAGCAACCCGCTGACGAAAGCGCCCTCAGCGCCATTCAAGATGCGCAGCGCGCACTCAAACAATGGGCGTGTGATCAACGCATATTCACCCATGGCCGCGTCAATAGGGGCATGTTCCGCATCACTACGATTCGCCGAAAAAATTGACCCAGCTGCATAGCGCGACTGCAAAAGCCGCGTCGCAGGATGGGCCTTAAATCGCAGGGCCGCGACATCTGCTGGGGGTACAGTTGCAAGTTGGTCAAGCGCCACGACCGTCGCATCAGCTTCATGATAGGCCTGGCGCCACAGCTGCTCAAGCTGTGCCACATCGGACAAATATGGATAGACAGAAAGTGGTTCAAATGCTGCCAAAAACGCAGGAAACTCAGCACCATAGTGCGCCAAAATACGAGACTTCGGCGGATTATTTGTCACAAACACCCGCGCCAACGCGGAAAAATAGTTTTCACCCACTAACTTAACGATGGCAGGGAAATTGGACCGCAGTGCACGAACCAAACTCACCGTGACATTATTTTTATACACTGCAAAACGCCGTGGGTCATTAACACCGCCAGCGCTGGTTAGAAAATTTGGCGCAGCGCGATCAGCATCCAACAATGACGCCGCAAAGAGCGCAGCCCCATTTTGCCAAGACATGTGCAAATCAATTGGCATGGCGACGCCCCAAAAGGGGCGCACGCGCTGCCGCATCTAATATCACATTGGCCGCGTCCATTTCAGATTTCAAAATCGGCCACGCGGGAACATCATTATCCCACTCGATCAAAGTTGGAACCGGTCCAACACTATCAATCAAATCGCGATAAAGCTTCCAGACAACATCATCCACCGGTCTATCATGGGCATCGATCAGCAATGGATTACCAAAGCCATCTTCTTCTGTGGCATGACCTGCCAGATGAATTTCCTTCACTAAATGCACAGGAAAACGCATCAAATAGTCGCTGGCACTGTAATTATGATTGGTGGCAGACACGTGCACATTGTTGACATCCAACAGCA
>JBGTAU010000071.1:0-5294 GCA_041749675.1 Rhizobiaceae bacterium
CAGGCTCCAATCCGCTTCGAGCAAATCAATCGCTTCTTCTTCATGCGCAATCTGGCGCTCTAAGTTGCGCACTTCGCGCAGCTGCGCCTCAGATTCCGCTTTGATGCGGAATGTAACCGCCGCCGCTGAAATCATGATCATGATCATGATGATGTCAAATGTCTTGAGCATTTCTAAACCCTGTACCCCCGCACATCAGGCAATCGTGGCAAACTGGCAAATTCGGTATCATTTCTTGGCGCCGCATCCGTGCGAATACCAACCCGCAACTTGGCAGATCGCGCCCGTACATTCACCGCGCACTCGCCTTGGCTTGGCTCGATGACACCTTTGAAAGGCAACCCGAATGTCGGTACCTTCACTTCGATCTGTGGCAAATGACGTGACCCCGATCCCGCATCAGCCCGATCGTTGAAAAATTTCTTGACGATACGATCTTCGAGCGAGTGAAACGTCACAACGACCAAACGTCCGCCTGGCTTCAACACGCGCTCGGCCGCGCATAACGCTTCGGTCAATTGACCAAGTTCATCGTTGACGTAAATGCGCAGTGCTTGAAACACGCGCGTGGCCGGATGAATGCGGTCATCGTGGCGACGCGGGATCAGCTTTTCAATCGCCGCCGCCAATTGCTTAGTGGTCTCAAAAGGCGCAGCCAACCGTTCACGTTCAATCATGCGAGCGATGCGCGATGCGTTCTTTTCTTCGCCGAGCAAACCAAAGATACGGATGAGGTCATTGACCTTAGCACGATTGACAACATCAGCAGCACTTACACCATCTTGCGCCATGCGCATATCCAGCGGCCCATCACGCATAAACGAAAACCCGCGCGCGCCTTCGTCAATCTGCATGGATGAAACGCCAATATCCAACATGACGCCAGCAATAGATTGGCCGTTTGCCGCGACTTCCAAATCCGAAAACGCGCCATGCCAAAGCTTAAGTTTGCCGATACTAGATTGTACCGATGCCTGCCCCGCAGCAATAGCGTCAGGGTCGCGATCAATACCGATGACGTTTGCACCGTCATTCAAAATGCGCTGGCTATAGCCGCCTGCACCAAATGTCCCATCAATGATGTTTTCATTCGGCTTTGCGGCAATAGCGCGCGCAACTTCTTCAAGAAGCACCGGAATGTGACGGGTCGGTCCGCCAACCACGCTGACAGTATCAACCTCTTCGGTCGTACCAGCGCTGTGACCCGTCATCATTCCGGCTCTCCTTGCGTTGCGCCAAGCTGAGCTTGCCGCAATTTCAAAAGCCGTGTGCGAACTTGGGCCGAATAATCGCCTAACCGCTCCGGCTCCCAAATCTGAAAATGTTTGCCGCGTCCCACAAACGCGATATTGTCGGTGATGTGGCATTGCAAGCGGATAAAGTCCGAAACCTGCAAGCGCCCTTCCTGATCCATCTTCAGAAAATCGCCGTCCCCGTGGATGAAAAATGACATGTCGTCCGCCGACTGCAAAAACGGATCTTCGCTGGCGATGCGCTGCTCGTAAGCATCCAGCAGATCCGGTCCGCCAACATCCAGCGCCGGAATATCCAGGCACCGCAGCGCATACAGTTCGCTGTAACCGCGCGCCAGCAACACTGAGCGAAAGCGGTGCGGCACCGAAACACGCCCTTTGGCGTCGATGTTCATCACTGCTGTCGAAAGGAACCGGTCCATCACACGCTACTCTTGTCGATCCCCCAACCGTTGCCAGTCCGGAAATTCTTTGCATTCCATCCCCCGCCACAGTCACCTGCCAAAGTGACTGGACAATTTGTTTCAAGCAGACACTCAGCAACCCGTTGAAGACATGAAGCGAAGTGGCATTTCCCAGATTGGCTAACCGCCAATCGCTTAAGGACAATGCAACAAAGCGTAGTGAGCGGCCCTCGCCACTCTTCCCGCCAACAACACAGCGAGCACCACCTGTTTCATGAAAATCAACGCTTCTACGAACGCTTGACAATACAAGGGCTATCATGGGCGAAACTGGGCGTCAATGGGAACACTAGGGAAACAGGCGCGATGATCAGCCATATTCAACTCCTCTAGCGGCGGACTCTTTATTTATTGGTTGTTAAGGTTAACAATCCGTTTAGGACGAGTAAAAACCACCGCTTGGGAGATGCCAAATGATCCGCCACACTGTAGTGTTTACGTTGAAACATGCCAAAAATTCTGACGCTGAAAATTCATTTTTGAGCGACGCGCGCATACTTGCCGCCATCCCCGGCGTGGAACGTTTTGAGCAACTGCGCCAAATCAGCCCTAAAAACAGCTATGCATTCGGCTTCTCGATGGAATTCGCCGATCAAGCTGCCTACGCCAGCTATAACGACCATGCCAATCATGTCGCCTTCGTGCGTGACCGCTGGATTCCGGAAGTAGCTGAGTTCATGGAAATTGATTACGTATTGTTGGCGTGAATTGCCTGACCTTTGGATGTTCTCCAAATTTAAAAAGGCATCGCTTCAATAATTATTGAAATTAATTTCCGCCCATGTCGAAATCCACAAACCTGTCCCGTCTTTAGTGTGAAGGCAACGAGCCTTAGCAACACAGATGGAGACTAAAATGAACATTCGCAAAATCGCAACTCGCACTGCCGCAACGCTTGGCCTGATCATCGCTGGCACATTCCTACTGCCATCATCAGTCACGGTAGAACGCACAAAAGTAATCGCAGCTGAGGACGCCAAGTTGTTCGCGCTAATCTCCGGCAACGAGAATTTTCAAACGTTCAACCCATACAAAGACACAGACCCTAAACTCGCAATCACCCTCTCCGGCCCCGCCAACGGCATCGGCTCAGCCTTTGCATTTAAGGGCGTCGAAGGCGAAGGTACGCAGACCATTACAGCCGTAGAACCAAACCGTTCTGTCACAATGCAAATCGAACTTGGCGCTATGGGCAAACCCATTCAGAACTTCCAACTGGCGCCTGTGAACGGCGGCACGGAAGTCAAATGGCGTGTCACATCGGACTTCGGTTACAATCCAGCGGGCCGCGTATTTGTCCTCTTCATGGACGGTATGCTGGGCCCAATTTACGAGCGTGGTTTGAATAATCTCGAAAAAGTATCGCGCAGTTAAACACAGATCTCAGCACAATTTCGGGAAAGCGGCGGACCCCATAAACGCGGGTTAGCCGCTTACTTATTGGTCTTCACTCCTAGAAACCAGATCCCGCTGCCGCGTCAGGAACGCGGCATCCGCAGTTGATGGCGCCAATTCAATTGCCCGATCATACGCTTGCCTAGCTTCAGCCATCAGTCCATTCTTCATCAAAATATCTGCAAGCGCTGCATAAAATGGCTGATAACCACCAAGTTCAGATTCAACAGCACGCAACACCCTGAGCGCTAATTCATGTGCACCGGCCTGCGCATATGCGACCGCCCTGTTCACTTGCACGATGGCCGTTGGTTCGATCCGCACCAAGCTGTCATATAGCGCTGCGATCTGTAACCAGTCCGCCGTTTCCTCCCGAACATGACAAGCGGCAATCGCAGCTTTGATTTGGTACGGCCCAGGTTTACCGCGTGCGATAGCGACATCTAAAAGGTCCAAGGCTCCACCAATCTCAGCTATTTTCCACTTTGCTCTGTCCTGTTCATGCAGTGGCACCATTATGCCAGCTTCGTTCACACGTGCGTCGCGCCGCGCATGTGTGATCATGAGCAGCGCTAAATTTGCTTCAATCTCTGGATCGTTTGGACGCAATTGATTGAGCATTCTCGACAGAAAAATCGCCTCTTCCGCCAAATCGCGCCCACCAGTAGGACCAGCAGTGTACCCAGCATTGAAAATAAGGTAGATCACCGACAGTACTGAATTTAAGCGCTCGCCCCATTCTTCAGGCTCCGGTACATGATACGGTATCCGCGCGGACGCAATCTTAGCTTTGGCGCGCGATAAGCGCTGACCCATTGTGGTTTCTTGATCAAGAAAAGCCTTGGCAATGTCAACCGTGCTTAGCCCGCCCAGCGTGCGCAACGTCAATGCCACTTGCGACTTCGGCTCAAGCGCTGGATGACAACAAGTAAAAATCAGCCGTAGCCGCTCATCTGGTATGGCGTTGTCGTCATCTTCAAAAGCTTCATTGGGAGACAGATGGATCATTTCTCGTGCAAAATTTGCGGCAGTCTTTTTCTGCCTAATACGGTCAATACATTTGCGATACGCTGCTTGAAGCAACCAACCGTGCGGTGAGTTGGGCAGACCATTCCGGTTCCAGTGCGTCACTGCCGAAATCATCGCTTCTTGCAAGGCATCTTCCGCCAGCTGAAAATCACGCACGCGCGCAATCAGAGCAGACAAAAGCCGCCCCCGGTCGTCGCGCATGATGGCATTGAGCGCCTTCGTGACAGCAACAGCACCGGGGGCGGATGAATTCATTCTATTTCTCTCGTTGAAATTCATCAGGCCAAATCGAAAATGGCGATTTCTGAGCATCGGAGCGGAGCGTACATTCAGTATGTGAGCACCGAAGCGGAAAAAATCGCCATTTGCAGACTGGCATCATGAATTTCCTGCAGGGTTATAGTCCATCAGCGGCCACACCTCGATGGTGCCAAACTCTGCCGATGGGATCATCGCAGCATAGCGCAGCGCGGCGTCGAGGTCAGGCAGATCAAAGATGTAATACCCGCCAAGATATTCCTTAGTCTCGGCAAACGGGCCATCCATCGTTTCAACCTTGCCGCCTTTAATGCGCAACGAAGTTGCCTTATCAGTGCCGTGCAAGGCCTCGCCAGAAAAACTCACTCCATCTGCGATGAGCCGTTCATTGAAGGCGAAAAATCCGCCCATCATCTTATCAAATTCTGGAGTGCCGTAAGCGGGCTCTTGCGAAGCATTATTGTATATGAGTGCCATGTATTTCATGATGTTGTGTCCTTGAGATCGAGTTGATTGAAAGGTTGGTGAAATTTAGAAACCGGTCGCAATACGCAGCAATGCGATGCCCAAAACGATGACAGCCAAAAAGTTGGGGCCGTTGCCCAAGTAGCGCAGCGGATGAGCCGCATTGTCGATCTTCAAACCGAATGGATGCGCAAGACGTCCAACGACAGTCAACACGCCTGCGACATGCAACCATGCAGCGCCTGCGCCTTGCAATTCTGCGAGGATCATAAGCACGAGTATAAATGGAACCCATTCAATGAAGTTGCCGTGGCAGCGAATGCGTTGCAAAATAGCCTTATCGCCATTGTCGCCAATCGAAACCTTTTGTTCTGACCGGATAGCCGATACCCGCATCCAAAGCGGGACCCAAATGGCAATCAACGGCAAT
>JBGTAU010000072.1:0-2104 GCA_041749675.1 Rhizobiaceae bacterium
CGAGGCGGCGGGCCAAGCGGAAAAGATCACCCAAGGCGTTCCCACGTCCGGCCGCGTCCCCAATGGCGCCATCGTTGAGCGCGAAGTTTTGCAGATGACCAACAGCGAAACCGAGTACACATTTCTGCTGCACAATCCGGATTTTTCCACTGCAGTCGCTGTGGCTGACTCCATCAACACCTTCACGCGCCAAACCTACGGTAAAGCCCTCGCCATCGAGCAAGACTCGCGCGCAGTCGTGGTCAAGCGTCCAGCCAAAATATCCTCTGCGCGCTTCATTTCCCAGATCGAAAAACTTAGCGTTGAAACCGAAGCACCCGCCCGTGTGTTGGTCGATGAGCGAACCGGAACAATCGTCATCGGCGCGGACGTTCGCGTCTCGCAAGTCGCCGTTTCGCACGGCGCGTTGAGTGTTCGCGTTTCCGAACTGCCAACAGCCTCTCAGCCCGCACCTTTCTCCAATGGCGAAACCACAGTTGTGCCAGCCACGGTCATAGACGCCGCGCCGGGCGACAGCTCGCTCACGCTGGTGGATGGCGTCAATCTCCAAACCCTCGTCGATGGGCTGAACCGCATGGGCGCAAAGCCGTCCGATACAATCGCAATCCTGCAAGCCATCAAAAGCGCCGGCGCCCTTCAAGCCGAGCTGATTTCGCAATAGGCCCACCATGCTTGCCCGCACTTTCTTGATAGTCCTCTGCACCGCTTTCGCAGCTTGCAACAGCGTCGCAAGCGAAACGCCCAAACCTGCACATGGAGCGGAAGCAGCAAAACCCGAAGCTCATGCTGGTGAACACGAAAAAGCTGATGATCCGGCAAGCGACCCGTTCTGCGATGGCATCGTCGATGCCGCCCGCGAGAAGCGCTACTATTTGAAACAGCAGGAACTCAAAGCGCTTTTGATCGACGTGGACAAGCGCCTCGCGACATTGAACGAGCGGAAAACCGAATATGAAGAGTGGGTGCGCCGCCGCGAGGATTTCGCAAATCGCGCCACGAAGAACCTCATTGAAATCTACGCCAACATGAAGCCGGAAGCATCCGCTGTTCGTTTGGCCGCGCTTGAAAGCGAACTGGCAGCGTCTCTCCTGCTAGCGATTTCACCGCGCCAAGCCAGCGCTATCCTCAACGAGATGGATGAGAAGGTCGCCGCTTCGTTAACCGGCATCATGGCGGCCTCCGCGCGCCAGAAAGACCCTTCATGACCAGTGCAATTTTCCGCAGCACGCTAAGTCTTTGCATGCTGCTGGCGCTCACGGGCTGCAATGCCATCATGAGAGATGTCGGTGTGGAGCCTGCGATGACAGCCCCGAATTTGAATGTTGGCATGGTGGATACGATGCAGTCCCCAAACCTGTTTCCAGCCCAGCCGATCAGCACAAATGCTTCTTGGCCGGTTCGTTCAACGGGCCTGTTTCTCAACAAGCGTGCGCTTTCCGCAGGCGACATTCTCACCGTCCAAATTGCGATGAACGACAAAGCCCAACTGACCAACAAATCAAACCGCAACCGCACAGGCAGCAAGTCTCTCGGGGTTGAAGGCTCGTTCGATGTTGCAGGTGCAGGCAGCGCGGCAAATCTCGATGCGTCCTTGCGCAACGCTACAGATTTCACCGGCAATGGCGGCACATCACGTTCGGAAAATATCAACCTGTCTGTCGCCGCCATCGTCACCGGCGTTTTGCCAAACGGTAATTTGGTCATCTCCGGCTCGCAGGAAGTGCGCGTCAATGCTGAGCTTCGCATCCTCACCATCACCGGCATCGTGCGCCCCACAGATATCCTGCCAAACAACACCATCAGCTATGAGCGCATCGCAGAAGCCCGCGTATCTTACGGCGGTCGCGGTCGCATCACCGAAGTTCAGCAACCCGCCTACGGACATCAGTTCCTGGACCGAATTTCACCGCTTTAGGAAATCTCAAGATGGCCAAACCAAAACCCACAACAACGGCTGAAAGCACCGAGCCCAAGCCGAAATCAACATCGATGAAGATGATCATTATTGTTGGCGTGCTCATGGCAGGCATCGGCGCTGCCAGCGGTTTTGGCCTCAGCTACTTCTCATTTTCGTCAGAAAAAGAGGCAACAGATGCTGCCGCAG
>JBGTAU010000073.1:0-2840 GCA_041749675.1 Rhizobiaceae bacterium
AATAGGCGATCGGAAATGCAATGATCGCACTGGCAATCGTCACAGCACTCGCCATCAAAAGCGTGCGCACGATGATATCAAGATTGGATGGCGTCAGCAGTTCGCCATAGGTTTTGAGCGTGAACTCTGGAACCACCAGCCCCGACATTTCATCAATCGAATAAAAACTCTGCCACAAGAAAACCAAGAGAGAGCCAATATAGACAACAACCAGCCAACCAAGCGGCAGCGCCAAAAGTGAAACCAACAGCAGCTTAGGCTTGCGCCAAAACTGGTCAGCGAGCCGCGCCAGCAACCCATCGTGGACGGGATGAACAACCGCGGTCATGGCTGATCGTCCAACATATGCAACGCTGAATTTTCAAACGCCAAGCGAACCATGCTCCCGACGTCAGGAATTGCATCGCCCGCCTGCACGACACCCGCGATGCGCTGACCGCCAGCTTCAGTCACGATGCGCGTCGTCGAACCCAGATAATGCGCGGCCACCATACGGGCTTCAAGTCCAGTTTTCGCGCCTTTCGCAGCCAAGCTAACAGCTTCTGGGCGCAAGCTAGACCAGCGGCGTTGCCCACTTACTTGGCTTGTCAGCTCTGGCGATAGAATATTCGATGAACCCACAAAATCCGCCACAAACCGCGTGCGCGGCTTGCCATAAACTTCCGCCGGGCTTCCCGCCTGCACGATTCTCCCATCGTTAAACACCGCCACACGGTCCGCCATCGACAGCGCTTCGCCTTGGTCATGGGTAACAAAAACGAATGTGATGCCGAGCGACTTTTGCAGCGTTTTGAGTTCTTCCTGCATTTGCTCGCGCAGCTTTAAGTCCAGCGCGCCAAGCGGCTAATCCAACAACAGCACGCGTGGTTTATTGACCAGCGCACGAGCAAGTGCGACGCGTTGGCGCTGGCCGCCGGACAGTTGCGAGGGTTTACGGGGACCAAAGCCCGGTAATTTGACCATCGCCAACGCGTCTTCGGCAGACTTTAGTCTGTCTGCCTTGTTCACTCCTTTGACCATCAGGCCATATGCAACATTGTCTGCCACGGTAAGATGCGGAAACAGTGCATAGTCTTGAAACACCGTGTTCACAGCGCGCCGATAAGGCGGCACGCCGTCCGCTCGTTCGCCAAAAATGGAAATGTGTCCTGAAGTTGGCTGCTCAAACCCCGCGATCAAACGCAAACAAGTCGTCTTGCCAGAACCCGATGGCCCAAGCATAGCGAAAAACTCGCCCTCAGCGATCTCAAGGTCAACCGCATCCACAGCGCGCACCGCACCAAAATGGCGGGAAACTGCCTCAAATTTTACAGCAATGGTCATGTTGGGTTCTCAAATTTTTCTTATACGGCAGCGACCTATGATGAAAAGAGCGCAAACGCGGTCTTTTGGTGCTGCCCCTCATCCGGCCCGCTGGGCCACCTTCTCCCCGTGAAGGCACAGGGAGAAGGGGAAAACTTGCGAAGTTGCGGCCTCCCCTTCTCCCCGTTACTTGCGGGGAGAAGGTGGCCCAACGGGCCGGATGAGGAGCAGCTCCAAGGTTGGAGAAAAATTACCTTCCCCCAATGACTCCGATGTAATCGGAAACCCAACGGTAATAAGGAACGCACTTATCGCCTTGGCTTGCACACTTCGTTTGCGGTGTTTTCCAGAATTTGATCTGGTCGAACTTGTCGCCCCCATTGGCCGCGCAGCCTGCATCGGTCAAAAGCGCATTGCCTTTGCACGCTGCGGGAACAGACGGCACCGTACCAAACCAAGCCGACACATCACCTTGCACCTTTGCGCTCAGCGAGTGCTCCATCCACATATACGCACAGTTTGGATTGGCAGCTTCCGAATGCAACATCGTGGTATCAGACCAGCCAGTGATGCCTTCTTCTGGAAATGTGGAGGCAATTGGCGTCTTGGCCATCGCATCTTTATCCGCTGCCAGCACATTCACCTGGAACGGCCACGAGCCGGAAGCCACAACGCCCTCGTTCTTGAAATCATCCATTTGAATAAACGCATCGTGCCAATAGCGGCCAACCAATGTGCGTTGAACACGCAGCAGATCAAGCGCGGCCTTGTACTGGTCTTCATTCAGCTCATACGGATCTTTAATACCAAGCTCTGGCTTGTGGAACATCAGATAATTGGCGGCATCCGCAATATGGATCGGTCCGTCATAAGCCTGCACGCGGCCCTTGTTGGACTTGCCGTCATCAAGCGTCATTTCTTCAAACACTACTTTCCAGCTTTTTGGTGCTTCTTTGAACGCATTGGTATTGTACATCAATACGTTCGCGCCCCAAACATAGGGCGCGCCATAATGCTTGCCATCGACAGTATGCCAAGGCGCATCTTGCAGGCGTGGATCAATCGTACCCCACGATGGAATAAGCGCCGTGTTCACTTCCTGCACACGCTTGCCAGCAATCAAACGCAACGACGCGTCGCCCGAAGCCGTAACAAGGTCAAACCCGCCTTCATTCATCAAGGCAACCATTTCGTCGGATGTTGCCGCCGTCTTAACCGAAACCTTGCAGCCCGTTGCCGCCTCAAAGCCGGTGACCCAGTCATAGGCCTTATCAGTTTCACCGCGTTCAATGTAGCCAGCCCAAGCCACGATGTTAACAGCGCCTTCGCCTTTTCCAAGTTCCTTCATCATCTCTGCGGATGCCGACTGCACACCAAAGCTGAGCAACACCGACAGCGCAGTGCATGTGTTCAAAATCTTTTTCATTGAATTCTCCCTTTGCCAATTCGCTAAGATGCGCCGGTTCCGAGTGCCGTTTTGCAAGGCAGGCTTCATCTCATTGTGGCATGTTTCCTCAAAACAGAAGCTTTCGCAAATT
>JBGTAU010000074.1:0-2695 GCA_041749675.1 Rhizobiaceae bacterium
GCAATGCGCCGCGCGGCGCGCAGCCCATCGTTGGAAGTTGGTCGCTGGATGATCAGCTTGTCATTCTGGAGGCGGAAACTGGTTCTGGCAAAACGGAGGCTGCGCTGTGGCGCTTTGCCAAGCTGTTTGAAGCAGGAAAAGTGGACAGTCTTTATTTTGCTTTGCCGACACGGGCGGCGGCCAAGCAAATTCACAAGCGGGTGAATGATACAATGAAATCGCTGTTCGGGAACGGTGCGCCGGAAGCGGTGCTGGCGGTGCCCGGTTACATCAAGGCGGGTGATTCCATGGCACAGGCGCTGCCCGACTACAAAGTGCTGTGGGAGGATAGGCCGGACGAGAAAGCGCAGCTTGGGCGCTGGGCGGCGGAAAGCTCAAAACGGTTTCTTGCAGCCACAGTTGCGGTCGGCACAGTTGATCAGGTGATGCTCGCGTCAATGCAGGTGAAACACGCGCACTTGCGGGCAGCGGCGCTGTCGCGCTCGTTTCTGGTCATAGACGAAGTTCATGCGTCGGACCGCTACATGGGAGCAATCCAGAAAAAACTATTGGACATGCATCTGGGTATTGGCGGCCACGCGATGCTGATGTCGGCAACGCTAGGCGCGGAGGCGCGCACGGTTTGGCTCGGCAGAAACAGAAGGGAGCGCGAAGCAGCGCCCAACTTTATGGATGCAGTCGCGGCACCCTACCCGGCGGTATGGGGGCGAGATGCAGGCTGCCGCGCGACCGAAGACGGTGGCGGGCGGACGAAGACTGTCATTATGGATCTCGCCTCGAGTTGGAGCGCACAAGAGGCTGCGTCCCGTGCCATTGCAGCGGCGGCGCTTGGAGCGAAGGTGCTGGTGATCCGCAACACTGTGGCGATGGCGGCTGAAACGTTTGCGGCGGTGAGGGCGGCAGGAGCGGAAGCGCTCTTATGGCAAGTGGAGGGAGGACCGGCACTGCACCACGCGCGCTTTGCGCCTGAGGACCGCGAACTGCTTGATGGCTCGGTTGAAAAGGCGCTGCACCGGAATGAGTGTGAGCGACCTGAGGGCGGGGTGATCGTGATCGGCTCGCAGACGCTTGAGCAGAGCCTCGACATCTGCGCAGATATTTTGATCACTGACCTTTGCCCCGCCGATGTGCTGCTGCAACGCATCGGGCGCTTGCATCGCCATAAACTTAAGCGACCGGCGGGTTTTGAGACGCCGCGCTGCGTGGTGCTTTCGCCGGAGGGCGGTCTTGACCGCTTTGTTGCGCCTGCATTTGAAAACGGGATCGGCAGGTTCCGCGATGGCGGCGGCATCTATCCGCATCTGCATGCCTGCGAACTGACGCGCAGGCTGGTGATCGAACTTGGAACTTGGACCATCCCAGCGATGAATCGACTGTTGGTCGAGAGCGCACTGCACATCGAAAAGGTGGATGCACTCAGCGCAGAGAAGGGTACGGCGTGGGACAATTACTGGAACAGCATCTACGGCAAGGACATCGCCGATGCGCAATCCGCCAAGAATTTTCTGCTGCCGGTAACAACCGAGTTTTCTCGATTGCAGCCATTTGCAAGCGACGAGGAAAGGGTGCGCACCCGCCTTGGCGCGGAGGGCGCCCGCATTGTGTTTGACCGGAAAGTGACAAGCCCGTTCGGTCAGATGATTTCCGGCATCACTATGCCGGGCCATTGGAAAGGCATCGTGGCGATTGATCCCGTGCCGGTGCGGGAGAATGGCGGCGTACTGGAATTTGAAGTTGGGGAACTGGCGTTTTCGTATGATCGCGAAGGGCTGAAACGGGAAACCGCGAGCGCAAGCCAGGCAGAGATTTTATCTAGATAAGAGTGGTTGACAATTTGTTTTGTAGTACCCTTTCTTGTGAAAGCCGAAACGCTTAGGAGACACTACGATGATATTGAAAGCCGCCTTCAAAACGGAAGCCTCTGGTGCTATTGGCAACTTTGCTGCCAGATTTCGTTTGGCAGCTGCGCTCTCTTGGGAACGCAATGTTATTCCCCATGACTATAGCTATGGGGATAGTCCCCACTCTTATCTGATCTTAGATCACGCTGGGGAAGTTCCCCCGCAACAGCGGGGAGAGACAAAACTACTAGGAGGGAAGATCGATGAGTGATCTTCTCTCCAATCCGCTCATTTCGACTGTTCCTAACGGTAAGCTCACGCTGCCCGGAGTGTTGGCGGCGCTGGGGCGGGATGAGGTTGACAGTTTTCCGGCGCTAAGGCCACATCAGGCGATGTTCTGGCACATGTTTCTGGTGCAATTGGCGGCTCTGGCGCTGCACAAGGCCGGGCGAAGCGATGCTGTGGCAAATGAGGCAGAATGGAAGGCGTTGTTGCGCGGCCTGACGCCGGATTTTCCTGAAGACGAGCCTTGGCGGCTTGTCGTTGACGACTGGACCAAGCCTGCCTTTATGCAGCCACTGGTGCCGGACGGGGTGGAGGTCAGCAATGACGTGGCGACAGCGGATGCGTTGGATTTGCTGATCACCTCAAAGAACCATGATTTGAAACAGTCCGTGGCAAGCGAAGGCACGGCAGAGGATTGGCTGTATGCGCTGGTCACTTTGCAGACTGGCGAGGGCTACGGCGGGTCTGGCAATCAAGGCACCGTGCGGATGAATGGCGGCTCGTCGTCGCGTCCAATGCTGACGCTTGCGCCATTGGCGGGCGATGGCAAGGAAATGGCAATCCGGCCC
>JBGTAU010000075.1:0-1616 GCA_041749675.1 Rhizobiaceae bacterium
ATCTTGCGCACCATACGACAGGCCGACGCGCACAGTTGCGGCCTGCGATATGCCAAGCGGTACCATGAAGGTGAGAGAAGCGAGTTGAATGGCAATGATGTAGGCAGCGACCGTATCGCGTCCAATCGTCCCCATAATCAAGGCCGACACTGTGAACAGGCCGACCTCAAACCACAGCAGCAGGCCGATGTTCGTGCCTAACTTAAACAGATGCACAAATTGCTTGCGATCTAACCGCCAAAACCGGCCGAAAACAGCATAGCGCGAGAAGCGGCGATCCATAACAATCACCAGCACCAACCCGAAAAACATCATCGCCGACGACAGCGTGGTGGCAAGGCCGGAACCTCGAATACCAAGCGCCGGCATTCCGAAATTGCCAAAAATCAACGCGTAATTGGCCAGCGCATTGAACGCGACCGCGAGTACCATAATCACCATCGCCCACATCGGGCGCTCAAGCGCAGAGATGAATGAACGCAGCACGATGTAGCCGTAAAAGGGGAGAACTGCCCATTGCAAAGTGCGCACATAAATTCCTGCCTTGGCCGCAATTGCTGGGTCTTGGCCGGTCGCCTTGAGCAGGTATTCGGCGTTCCAGAGGATCAGCCAAATGGGGATCGATGCGAGTACCGCAATCCAAAGGCCATGACGCACGGTTTGGCGCACGCGGCGCACTTCGTACTTAAACGCGCCCACTTCCTGCGCCAAAACCGGCGCGACGCCGAGCACGAGGCCAAGTCCGAAAATCATCAGCATGAAATAAATATTAGTACCAATCGCACCAGCCGCCAGCGCGTCTGGCCCGAGCCAGCCGAGCATCAAAACATCGGTTGCCGTCATGGCCGATTGCGCAACATTGGTCAGCACCATCGGCCAAGCGAGCCAAAGTGTTGCCTTCATTTCAGTTGCCCATAGGCTGGTGTTGCCACCGGTTGACATATTGATGCACTCAAGAAAATCGAAGGCCTGCTTTAGCAGACCCATTCATCAAAGCCACCATGCAAGCTATGAGATTTTGGAATGGTTCGGTTCACTCTTATTTGTTGTTGTAAAGCGCGGCGAACTGCGATCGCAACAGATTCTTCTGCACCTTGCCCATCGCATTGCGCGGCAATTCATCAACAAAGACGATGCGTTTGGGCTGTTTGAATTTGGCAAAGCGCGGCTCAATGGCAGTGAGTATTTCAGCTTCCGTGATTTCGGATGATTTTGTTCTCACAATCACCGCCGTTACCGCTTCGCCAAAGTCTTTGTGCGCAAGGCCAATCACTGCGCTTTCCAGAACACCGTCGAGTGCATCCAATTCGTCCTCAAGCTCTTTCGGATACACATTAAACCCGCCGGTGATCACCAAATCCTTGGCGCGTCCTACGATATGAACATAGCCGCGCTCATCAATTTTGCCGAGATCGCCGGTGATAAAAAACCCGTCGGCGCGGAACTCTTCCGCAGTCTTTTCCGGCATCTGCCAATAGCCTTTGAAGACATTTGGCCCCTTCACTTCGATCACTCCAATTTCGCCCTGAGGCAAGAGAGCTCCTGTTTCGGGATTGGCAATCCGCACTTCGACATTTGGCAACGCAAACCCCACAGTGCCGGCGATGCGATCTCCC
>JBGTAU010000076.1:0-5236 GCA_041749675.1 Rhizobiaceae bacterium
GTCTCAATAAAAATTAGATGGCCTTCAACTGACCAGCAGACATTTTGCCCGACTTAGCATCACGCTCTGATTCGAACGAAAGCTTTTGGCCTTCGTTGATTTCGCGCATGCCAGCACGCTCAACAGCGGAGATGTGGACGAATACGTCCGCGCCGCCGTTATCAGGCTGAATGAAGCCGTAGCCTTTTGTGGAGTTGAACCATTTAACTGTACCAGTAGCCATAACGAACCCTTTCGATCGTATGTAGATTTGGACCAAGCAACATGCCTGACACGGTGGTTTCGATTTTTGAAGGGGATGTTCGTCCAGTAGGCGCTAGGCGCGGGCAGTACAAAGATCAGTCAAACAATTATCGATGAACCAGATATAGACATAAGTGGTGTGATTGTCAAGTTTTCCCTCCGCGAGGAAAGCGGCGTAACCAATTTATCCGCAAAGTGTATGCAAATAAGCAGGGCATTGTCCGCAACAATGCTTTTCAATACGAAACATTGGTGTTAGAGGCCACCGTCAATCCTACTTCACAATCAGCCGCTATGCGTCATTTGCAACACGCCGCTGTATCTATTTAAGGGAATGACAATGGCCATCATCCGCGAAACCGCAACTGGCAATCAAGCACTCACATTTGATGATGTGCTCTTACAGCCCGGCCATTCTGAAGTGATGCCCGGGCAAACAGACTTGCGCACCACCATCGCCAAAGACATCGAACTGAACATTCCCATCATTTCGTCCGCCATGGACACAGTCACCGAATCGCGGCTGGCCATTGCCATGGCGCAGGCTGGTGGCATCGGGGTTATTCACCGCAATCTTGACCCTGAACGGCAGGCGGAGGAAGTGCGCCAAGTCAAAAAATTCGAAAGCGGCATGGTCATCAATCCGGTAACGATTGGCCCTAACGCAACACTTGCGGAAGCCCAAGCCCTGATGGCCGCGCACGGAATATCCGGCATTCCGGTCGTTGAAGATGGTGGCGTCAGTAAAACCGGTCGACTTGTCGGCATTCTAACCAATCGTGACGTCCGTTTTGCCTCCGACCCCAGCCAAAAAATCTACGAATTGATGACGCGCGAAAACCTTGTGACCGTCACCGAAAACGTTGGTCAGCACGAAGCCAAGCATTTGCTGCATCAGCACCGGATTGAAAAATTGGTCGTGGTCGATGAGCAATACCATTGTGTAGGTCTCATCACCGTCAAAGACATCGAAAAGTCACAACTCAATCCCAACGCCTCAAAGGACGCCCAAGGTCGCCTGCGCGTTGCTGCTGCTACGTCCGTTGGTGAAGACGGCTTTGAGCGGTGCGAGCGTTTGATCGATGCAGGTGTTGACATCATTGTGATTGACACAGCTCACGGCCACTCACAGCGCGTCCTCGATGCCGTCACGCGGGCCAAGAAACTCTCCAATTCCGTGCGTATCATCGCGGGCAATGTCGCCACCCGCGAAGGCACGTTGGCATTGATTGATGCGGGCGCCGACGCGGTTAAAGTCGGCATTGGTCCAGGCTCAATTTGCACCACGCGCATCGTCGCGGGCGTTGGCGTGCCCCAACTCACGGCCATTATGGAAGCCGTTGAAGCTGCGCAAAAATCCGGCATCCCGGTCATCGCCGATGGCGGCATCAAGTTCTCCGGTGACCTTGCCAAAGCGCTCGCCGCTGGTTCGTCCGCTGCTATGATAGGTTCGCTGCTGGCAGGCACGGACGAAAGCCCCGGCGAAGTTTATCTTTATCAAGGCCGCTCGTTCAAAGCCTATCGCGGAATGGGGTCGGTCGGAGCCATGGCCCGCGGTTCAGCGGATCGTTACTTCCAAGCCGAAGTGCGTGATACCTTGAAACTCGTGCCGGAGGGCATAGAAGGCCAAGTACCGTACAAAGGTCCAGTGTCCGCTGTCCTCCACCAATTGGCCGGCGGCTTGCGCGCTTCCATGGGTTATGTCGGCGCAGCCAATCTCAAAGAATTCCGTGACAAAGCAACCTTTGTGCGTATTTCATCTGCGGGCCTGCGCGAGAGCCATGCACATGACGTCACCATTACGCGTGAAAGCCCGAACTATAACACGAGCGGTCATTAAGCGCTGTGAGTTGGATAAAACGCAATTGGCTTAAGTTGTTGCTTGCCGCTGCCACATTGAACTTTGCAATTCTGCTCATTGTGCCACACTGGTTGAGCAAAAAACTCGGTTGCGCAATAGAGTTACCAGACGTCACTGCAATGTTCTCTGACGAAAACGGCAAGGCGTTGAAGGATTGTTTGTTTGTCCAAGGTCAAGTCGGCGTCGATCTGTTTGGCAGCCTCCATACATTCGGCGCAGATCTTTTTTTCCCAGCTGTTTTTGCTATCACGCTGACTTTTGGCACGCTCTATTATGCCAATCATTCCCCGCGATTTTCAAGATATCCAAAACCGCTGGCCTTTGCGTTGTGCGCATTTATGCCACTGGCTTATGCTGTCTGTGATTATCTTGAAAATGCTTTGGTCTGGAATTGGCTGACATCAAATCAAACAAATTTCACGGCATCCAACATAGTGCTGGTCACGACAATGAAGTTCTTTTTTGTGACAATCGCCTTGGCAATTTTCATACTGTTTGTATTAGGAAAGTTAAAACAGCGTCATTCAATTTGACGGACAGTGAGAGCAATTTGACCGATGAGCCTCTTGAAATAGACTTGTTTTCACATTCTGCTTATGCTTTGCCTAGTCGATATCCACCTCAAAAATAGGAAATAAAAATGTCAGGTGAAACAATTTTCTGGCCGGTGTTGTTGCAGGTCGCTTTGACATTTGTGATTTATGGAGTGGTGTCGGTGCGACGCGTGGGCTCCATCAAAGCAGGCTCTGCAAAGCCGTCTGATTTCAGAGTGCCAATCGTTGAACCGGAAACCAGCGCCACTGCAATCCGCAGTCTCAACAATCAATTTGAATTGCCCATATTGTTTTATATCTGCTGCCTGACATTGTTTGTCCTGGGCGCGGTGTCAACCTTGGCAATCGCTCTCGCATGGGCTTTTGTTATTTCACGCATCGCGCATGCGTTTGTTCATGTTACATCGAACCGGTTGAAGCATCGCCGGCCACTATTCGTGGTTGGTTTTTTAATCGCAGCTGCAATGTGGGTCCTAGTCTTGGTTCGTTTGATTCCCGCTATTTGACGGTTAATTTTCAAGTCTTCCCGAAACATGCGATTTCACTTAAATAAATCCGGTCACGGAGGGACGTGATTCGAGGAGGGATTTCTCATGAATAAATTAGCAGCGGAATTTTTTGGTACTTTTTGGCTTGTGTTCGGCGGGTGCGGCAGCGCCGTGCTTGCCGCAGCGTTTCCAGAAGTCGGCATTGGCTTGACCGGTGTTTCGTTGGCGTTCGGCCTCACTGTTTTGACCATGGCATATACAGTCGGCGGCATTTCCGGTGGTCATTTTAATCCAGCGGTATCTCTCGGCCTCGCTGTTGGCGGTCGCTTTGATTTTAAAGACATGATTGGTTATTGGATTGCCCAAGTTGCTGGCGGTATCGCTGGCGCTGCCGTGCTTTATCTCATCGCGTCGGGCAAAGCAGGCTTCGTGGCAGGTGGTTTTGCTTCCAACGGATATGATGCACTTTCACCCGGCGGCTATTCCATGATGTCAGTTTTCATAATGGAAGTGGTGATGACAGCATTTTTCTTGATCATCATCTTAGGCTCTACCTCGCAATTGGCGCCCAGTGGCTTTGCGCCAATTTCGATTGGCTTGGGCCTCACGCTCATCCACTTGGTTTCAATTCCCGTGAGCAATACATCGGTCAATCCTGCCCGTTCGCTCGGCGCGGCTCTATTTGCAGACACCGGTGCGCTGAGCCAAGTATGGCTGTTCTGGGTTGCCCCGCTGATCGGCGCGGCATTGGGAGCCATCATCTGGAAATCACTGCTCGGCAAAGACTGAGCGGAATAAACGCAAAAGGCCAGGCGCTTTACCGCGTCTGGCCTTTTGTTTTTGCGGCAGACCGTATGATCCGCGCCAACTCGTCCTGATCGGCTGTGTTGGCGGCCCGCGAAGAGTAAAACAGCATGATTTTGCGGGTGGGTGCAGGGTCACCAAATGGCACCACTTTAAGATCGCGATTGCGGCATTCTACTTCGAGCGCTATTTCCGGCACCAAAGTCAGTCCCATGCCGTGCTCAACCATTTGCAACAGCGTCGTCAATGAGGTCGCGCCAAAGTTCACCATCCGTCGGCCGGGGCGCAATCCGCACACTTCCAATGCTTGATCCCGCAGGCAATGTCCTTCTTCGAGCAGCAAAAGGCGTTCCACAGGAAATCCACCATGCTCTGGCGAAATCAGCACATCGCGCTCGTTCGTCGCGCTGGCAATAAAAAACCTGTCTACGAATAATTCGATCGCTCGAAGGCCGGGTGCGTCGATAGGATCAGCGGCAATGAATGCATCCAGTTCGTTCGCGCTTTGCATGGCCACCAATTGCGCTGTCGTGGCCTCCCGCACTTCAAATCGCGTCATCTGGTGGGCACCCCGAATTGCTGGCACCAGTTGCGGCAATAGGTAGGGGGCTATGGTGGGTATGACACCCAGCCTGATTGTTCCATTGAACCAACTTCCGGCGACTTGCGACTCGCGCTCAATTTGCCTCAGTTCATGTAAAATGTGCCGTACGCGTTCCAATAATTCTGCGCCGCGCGGTGTTAGGGCAGCGCCCTTGGAGCGCCGTTCTAGCAAAGAATAGCCCAGTTCGCGTTCCATTTCCGCAATTTGTGCAGATAAAGCCGGCTGCGATACATGCACGCGTGCCGCCGCCCTGCCAAAATGGCCTGTCTCGGCAAGCGCCTCGAAATAAAGCAGTTGGCGGGTAGACAGCATGATTGGAAAATCCTATCGGAACAATACAAATAAACAATTTGATATTATCATCAAGTTTGATGCATGTCATGTCGCTGACGTGAATTCGGCGTTTAAATACAATTTCGGCAGAACCAATCTGCCCTTTTTGCAATCATCAATCGGAGAGAATAATGGACGCGAAAGTCGAAAATTTGGGCAAATGCCCAGTCATGCATGGCGGACAAACCGAAGTAGGCCGCTCCAACATGGATTGGTGGCCACGGTCTCTCAATCTCGACATTCTCCATCAGCACGACACCAAAACAAACCCGCTTGGCAAGGATTTCAATTATCGCGAGGCGGTCAAGTCATTAAACTTTGATGCCGTCAAAGCAGACGTTCGCGCCCT
>JBGTAU010000077.1:0-5386 GCA_041749675.1 Rhizobiaceae bacterium
GTCTTTCTTCCGCGCCCTTCCCTCTGGCGCTTTGGAGCCTTTTGGCCATTGCCGCGAATAATGATCGAGCGAGGTGACAACGCCGCGAAGCAGGCGAATCTCAGTTTCAGTGAATTCTGCACGCATCAAGGCGGCGCGCAAGTTGATGGTCATTACGTCGGTTTTTTCCGGCGGGCGAAAATAACCGCGTGATTGTAAGGCTTCTTCCAGTTGCTCAAACAGGCCAACGGTGTGTTGTTTAGCAGCGGGGGTTAAGGTCGGGCCGTCGAACGCAGTGGCGTTTTCGTCCGGCAGGCTAGTTTTCATATATTCATAGGACATCAGCAAAACGGCCTGCGCAATGTTGAGCGAGGCAAACGCGGGATTGACCGGAAAAGTGACGATCTCGTCAGCCAAACTCACCTCCTCATTGTTAAGGCCCCAGCGCTCGCGCCCGAAGAGGATACCAGATCGTTGGCCCGCGGTGTCGCGGGTGCGCAGTTCTTGCGCCGCTGCAACGGGTCCGCGCACCGGTTTATAGCCTTCGCGGTCACGCGCTGTCGTGGCTAGCACATAATTAAGATCGGCAATCGCGGATGCCAAATCGTCAAACACTTTCACGCCCTCAATGACATGAACGGCTTTGGCAGACGCGCGTTCGGCTTTTTCGTTCGGCCAGCCTTCACGCGGATTGACGATGCGCAATTCCGACAGCCCAAAATTCGCCATAGCGCGGGCGACCATGCCAATGTTTTCGCCAAGCTGTGGCTCGCACAAAATGATGACCGGACCACCGGTGATCATTTCGCTGTCTTGACTTGTGCGCCCCATAACTTTTGCCTCGATTTTCCAAAAAAATGCACTTGGTAAGGCTTTATCTTAAACACACAGAATTGGGAAAGAGGAATTGTGTGCACAATACGCAGCGCAAGATTATTCAAAGAAAGATACGCCCAAAGCCTGACTTTGCCTTGTCAAAAACCAGTGCTATAGGGGCTTGCAAATCAGTGTTCCTCCCCATGCAAAAGGTAGCCCAATGAAAAAGATCAAGGTAGCAAACCCAGTCGTCGATCTCGACGGCGATGAAATGACCCGCATTATTTGGGATTTCATCAAGGAAAAGCTGATCCACCCCTACCTTGATATCGATATTAAATACTTCGACCTTGGCATTGAGCATCGCGATGCGACATCTGACCAAGTGACCATTGATGCGGCGAACGCTATCAAGGAACATGGCGTCGGCATCAAGTGTGCGACCATCACTCCTGATGAACAGCGCGTTGAAGAATTCAAATTGAAGAAGATGTGGAAATCGCCAAACGGCACCATCCGCAACATTTTGGGCGGCGTGATTTTCCGCGAACCTATTATCTGCAACAACGTGCCGCGCCTCGTGCCGGGCTGGACCAAGCCAATCGTGGTCGGTCGCCATGCGTTCGGCGATCAATACCGCGCAACTGACTTTCGCTTCCCTGGTAAAGGCAAATTGTCGATCAAGTTTGTCGGTGAAGATGGCGCTGTCATCGAACACGAAGTGTATGATGCGCCAAGCTCAGGCGTTGCGATGGCGATGTATAATGTGGACGAGAGCATTCGTGACTTCGCCCGCGCTTCGCTGAACTATGGTTTGCAACGCGGTCTGCCGGTTTATCTATCTACCAAGAATACAATTTTGAAAGCCTATGATGGCCGCTTCAAAGATATTTTTGAAGAGATTTTCAACGCCGAATTCGCTGAAGATTTCAAAGCCAAGAAAATCACCTACGAACATCGCCTGATCGACGACATGGTGGCATCTGCGCTTAAATGGTCCGGCGGTTATGTCTGGGCGACCAAGAACTATGACGGCGACGTGCAGTCTGACATCGTGGCGCAAGGCTTTGGCTCGCTCGGCCTGATGACATCCGTGTTGATGACACCGGACGGCAAAATCGTTGAAGCGGAAGCGGCGCACGGCACAGTGACACGCCACTATCGCCAGCATCAAAAAGGCGAAGAAACCTCAACCAACTCGATTGCCTCTATTTTCGCATGGACACGGGGCCTCGCGCATCGCGCCAAGCTGGACGATAACAAGGACTTGATGAAGTTCTCGCTGACACTGGAAAAAGTGTGTGTCGCAACCGTCGAAGCCGGTTTCATGACTAAGGATTTGGCGTTGCTGATTGGACCGGATCAACCTTGGCTCTCGACCACCGGTTTCCTCGACAAGATCGATGAAAACCTCAAGGCCGCAATGTCCAGCTGACCGGCAGCGATGACCGCCAAGCCAACACTTTACGGTGCGCCAGACAGTGTCTATGTGCGCATCGTGAGGATGGCATTATACCACAAGAACGTCGACTATGATCTTGTTCCGGTTGATGTTTTTGCCGATGGCGGTGTATCGGCTGACTATCTGCAGATGCACCCGTTCGGGCGCATTCCGGCCTTTGTCCACGCCGGATTTCACTTGTATGAAACCAGCGCCATCACGCGCTATGTTGACGAGGCATTTGACGGCGCAGCATTGGTGCACGGCACAGTGCAACAGCATGCGCGCGTGAACCAGATCGTGAGCGTGCTCGACAGTTACTGCTACTGGACGCTGGTTTGGGACATCTATGTCGAACGGGTTGAAAAACAGAGCAGTGACGAAGCCAAAATTGTTGCAGCCCTCGTGAAAGCGCGCACCTGCCTGGCGGCACTCGCTGGTTTGTTTGAAGGCCCGGATTGGTTTGTCGGCAATGCCCCGAGCCTAGCTGACCTGCACGCGGCGCCCATGATCGCCTATTTTATCAAGACGAGCGAAGGCGCAGCCATGCTGGACGAATTTCCGGTGCTTGCCCGCTGGTGGACGGCTGTTTCCAACCTTGAATGCTTCAAGCGCACGGACATTTAACGCGCAATGACAATGGCGCGAAAGCAGGCTAGTGTGTCGCGTGCTTATCCGGGAGACCAAATTGCAACAAACTGCGCCCGTCACAGTTCGCCCTATCGCCCCGTCTGACCATGCAGACTGGCTGAAATTGTGGGCTGGTTACATCACATTCTATGAAGCCAGCGTACCCGATGACGTCACCGCGCTGACATGGGCGCGGTTGCTCGATCCGATGGTGCCTCTGCATGGCTGGGGTGCAGAACTTGATGGAGATATCGTCGGGTTCACCCACGCGCTAGAGCATGCGTCCACATGGTCGCCAACGCCGTATGTTTATCTGGAAGATTTGTTTGTGAGCAGTGGCGTGCGCAAAAGTGGCGCTGGCAGCGCATTGATTCACGCAGTTTACGCACATGCCGATAAAATTGGCTCGCCGAAAGTCTATTGGCAGACAGCATTGAGCAACACGACGGCCCGCAAACTGTATGACCAGATCGGTAAAGACTCAGGCTTTATGGTGTATCAGCGCGATTAGCTAAGCGCAGACTTTACCGCTGCAATCGCCTCATCGGCCTTAGAACCATCAGGGCCGCCAGCCTGCGCCATATCAGGGCGACCGCCGCCACCTGCCCCGCCGAGTGCTGCCGCTGCAATGCGCACAAGATCAACGGCAGAATATTTGGCCGTCAAATCATTGGTAACGCCGACGACGGCACTGGCTTTGTTGTCTTCCGATAGGCCAACAAAAACGGCAACACCGGACACGAGTGAGGTCAGCGCATCATTGGCCAGCGGGCGCATATCTTTTGGCTCAACGCCGGTTACGATGCGGCCCATGAACTTGATACCGTTGACGTCTTCAACGTCGGATCCACCCGCCCCGCCACCGCCAAGCGCCAACTGTTTGCGCGCTTCTTTCAAGTCGCGCTCAAACCTTCGCCGCTCGTCCATCAAGGATTCAATTTTTGTCAGCGCGCCTGCCGGTGTGGTTTTGAGAACATCGGCAATGGTCTTCAATCGACGATCTTGTTCATCAAAATATGCGCGTGCATCGCCAGCCGTTACCGCCTCAAGGCGGCGAACGCCCGAGGCAACTGCGCTTTCGGACAGAATGCGCACGAGGCCAATGTCGCCGGTTTGGCGGGCATGAGTGCCACCGCACAGCTCGGTCGAATAGGATGCTCCGACCTTGTCGCCATGCAACGCTGTGCCCATGGACACAACGCGCACTTCATCGCCGTATTTTTCGCCGAACAGCGCCATTGCGCCCTCGGCAATCGCCTCATCGACTGCCATGAGGCGCGTGGTGATGGGCGCATTTTGCAGGATGATTTCGTTGGCCATCAATTCGACTTGCGCCAACTCGGCGTCACTGATGGATTTTGGATGGGAAAAATCGAAACGCAAACGATCGGGCGCAACGAGCGATCCCTTCTGGGCAACATGGGTACCGAGCACATGGCGTAGCGCTTCATGCAGCAAATGCGTGGCCGAATGGTTGGCACGAAGCCGCGTGCGCCGCGCGTGATCGACGGTAAGGACGGCCGCTGCGCCGAGCGCAACATTGCCTTCACTGACTGTGCCGAGATGGACAAATACGCCATCGCCTTTTTTTTGGGTATCGCGCACAGCAATCTTAAAACCATCGCCGAAAATCAAACCAGCGTCGCCCTGTTGCCCACCCGACTCGCCATAGAAAGGTGTTTGGTTGACCACCAACGCAACGTCGTCGCCTACGCCTGCGGATTGAACTTCGGCGCCGTCTTTAACAAGCGCCGTGACCACGCCTTCGGCTTGTTCCGTTTCATAGCCAAGAAACTCAGTGGAGCCGACTTTATCTTTGACCGAAAACCAAACGGTTTCGGTTGCCGCATCGCCCGACCCAGACCAGCTTGCGCGCGCCTCCGCCTTCTGGCGCTGCATGGCAGCATTGAATGCATCGGTGTTGACCGAAATGCCGCGCTGGCGCAGGGCGTCTTGCGTCAAATCAAGCGGGAAACCGTAGGTGTCGTAAAGTTTGAAGGCCACTTCACCGTCCAACTCGCCGCCATCTTGAATGTTTTCCGAGGCCGTACCAAGCAACGAGAGGCCGCGTTCCAAGGTTTTGCGGAACTTGTTTTCTTCAAGTTTCAGCGTTTCGGTGATGAGCGATTCAGCGCGCACAAGTTCCGGATAGGCAAGGCCCATTTCCTTGACCAGCGTTGGCACCAAACGGTGCATCAATGGATCGCGGCTACCAAGCAACTGCGCATGACGCATGGCGCGGCGCATAATGCGGCGCAGCACATAGCCGCGCCCTTCATTCGACGGCAAAACTCCGTCGGCAACCAAGAACGAGGCCGAGCGCAAATGATCGGCAATGACGCGGTGGCTCGCCCGCTGAGCGCCGATCGCACGAGTATTGGTCGCTTCCTCAGAGGCGCGGATGAGCGCTTTGAATAGATCAATATCGTAATTGTCATGCTCGCCTTGCAACACGGCAGCCAGGCGCTCCAAACCCATCCCGGTATCAATCGACGGGCGCGGCAATGATACGCGCTCTTC
>JBGTAU010000078.1:0-2127 GCA_041749675.1 Rhizobiaceae bacterium
GATGCGATTGCAGTCGAATGGGGCGAAGCGCCTTATCCGGCTGATACCGCTGGCATTATGAAAACCATCAACGATGCGCTGGCAGCAGGTGGTGGCAGTGCGCTGCGCGAAATCGGCGATGTCGCCACGCAATTTGCCGACGCACCGCGTGATAAAATTGTGGAAGCCAGCTACACGGTACCGTTCCTCTCGCATGCGCCAATGGAGCCGATGAACGCAACGGCGCAGTTGAAGGACGGAAAGTTGGAGGTTTGGTCACCAAATCAATCGCCCACTGTGACGCGCTATATTTGCGCTTCAGTGACGGGGTTAGAACAGGCTGATGTGACCGTCAACACCACGATGATGGGCGGGGCCTTCGGGCGTCGTGGCGAAATGGACTATTCGGCTTATGCGGCCTTGATGGCGGTGGCGAGCGAAAGTAAGCCCATCAAAGTGACATGGACGCGCGAAGAAGATATGCGCCATGACATGTATCGGCCCGCCGCTTCCGCCAAATTTATGGCGCGGCTCGGCGATGATGGACTGCCTGTTGCCTTGGATGGCGCGATTGCAATGCCTTCGATTATGCGCTCGCTGATCCGCCGCAATCTGCCCTCACTCGGCAACGGCCCACTTGGGCCAGATAAAGCGATCACCGATGGCGCATTCAATCAACCTTATGCGATCCCTCATATGAGTGTGCGCGGGATTGAGGTGGACCTTAAAGTGCCGGTAAGTTTCTGGCGATCAGTTGGCAATTCGAACAATGCGTTCTTCCATGAGTGTTTCATGGATGAAATCGCCGTTGCGGCCAAACTCGATCCTGTCGCGATGCGGTTGAAACTGATGGCGGATTTTCCGGCGGCAGCGAAAGCAATTGACAAAGTCGCAGCAATGGCAAACTGGGGCCAAAATACTCCCGGCAAAGCAAAGGGCATTGCGTTTTGCCTGTCGTTTGGCGGTTGGGTAGCGCAGGTGATTGAAGTGACGGACACGCCAAACGGCATCGCCATCACCAATGTTTGGTGCGCTGCGGATGTTGGTCTGGCGCTGGATCCCGACAACGTCAAAGCGCAGATTATCTCCGGTGCGATTTACGGATTGTCAGCGGCGATGAACCAAGAAATTACGTTTGCGGACGGTATGGTCGAGCAAGGTAACTACTTTGATTTTGAGCCGATGCGGATAAACCAAGCGCCGCAATTTCACGTCGAAATCTTGGAAAATGCCAGAGAAATGAGCGGTGTGGGCGAGATTGGAACACCGCCGGCGGCGCCTGCGCTTGCCAACGCGATCTTTGCACTCAATGGCAAACGCATTCGCAATTTGCCGCTTTCCAAAGAGGTGAAATTCGCATGAGACAGGTTCTTAAAATAGTGCAGTTTCTTGGAATAGTATTGTTTGCAATTGCATCGCTTGGCGCTGGGCCGGCATTAGCCGATCCGCTTGCAGACTGGGACAAAGTCTACAAAGTGTTTTCGCATCCGCGTTGCGCAAACTGTCATACACCTGATGAACATCCGCGCTGGACTGACGCAAAAACCGGCACGTCCAAATTTCATGCGATGAACGTACAACGAGGCGCGGACGGAAGCGGATTTGGTAATGTGGGCTTGCGCTGCACTGCTTGTCACGGTGTTAAAAACGGTACGAGCGAGGGCACGCCGCCCGGTGCTGAAAACTGGCACTTGGCACCGGTTGAAATGGTGTGGTTCGGTCAAACTTCCGCGCAAATTTGCGCGCAAATCAAAGACCCGGTGCGCAATGGCGAGCGCACGCTTGCAGAGGTAGCCGATCATATTCTTAAAGACCCATTGGTAGCATGGGGCTGGCAACCGGGGCTAAAACGCGAACCTGCACCCGGTTCTGCGCAGGAAACATTTGACGCGCTGAACCGCTGGGCGGCGGCAGGCGCGCCTTGTCCGAACTGAAAACGCACGCGGGCGCTTGAGAATAGGTCCAGCCCCTCGGCGTTTCGATAACGCAACTCGCACTGTTAACGCTATCAATCGCCGTGAAGTAATCATTATACGAATTGATTGGTTTTGGTCTTTCGCAGTTGCGAGAAGTACGGTAAATCCGTTTGTCATGAGAAAGCGTAACACGCATGACGACGCACTTGTAATCTGATTGCAGAACGCCAGA
>JBGTAU010000079.1:0-5605 GCA_041749675.1 Rhizobiaceae bacterium
CCATCAGGTTCGGGCAAATCAACCATAGCAGCATTGCTCTTGAGATTTCACGATCCCAAGACCGGCTCTATTGTCATCAATGGCACTGATATCGCTGGTGTTACCAAGCAATCGTTGCGCCAATCAATCGCCTATGTTTCGCAACAACCGTACCTCTTTGAAGGCAGCATTGCCGACAACATTCGCTATGGTCGACCAGGGGCCAGTCAAAACGAGATAGAAGACGCGGCACGTTTGGCCAATGCACATGATTTCATTTTAGACTTGCCCCATGGCTATCAAACATTGAGTGGAGAAAACGGAGTGCTGTTGTCTGGCGGGCAACGTCAACGCGTTTCCATTGCGCGGGCAATCTTGCGTAATGCGCCAATTATGTTGCTTGATGAAGCGACATCTGCGCTGGATAATGAGTCTGAAAAGAAAGTGCAAGACGCGCTGGAAACGGCCATGAAGGGCCGTACAACAATCGTCATTGCGCACCGGCTTTCAACCGTCATCAACGCTGACAAAATCATAACGCTGCTGGATGGACGCATTGTCGAAGAAGGCACGCATAAATCCTTGATCAAACATAAGAACGGTATTTACGCGCGGTTCTTTGCCATGCAAAATGGTGGTTCAGATGCACCTGACACGGTAAAAGGAAAGCCAGCATGAACGACATGAAACTCGTTGTAGTTGGCGCCGCTGGCCGCATGGGACAAGCGTTAATTCGTGCGATAGCTGACACGGATGGTGTCGTGTTGTCGGGCGCTATTGAACGGGCAGGCACACCACATGTGGGACAAGATGCGGGCGAAGTTGCCGGCGCTGGAAAACTCGGCGTGTTAATCACTGACGATCCATTGCCTGCGTTTGCAGCGGCCGATGGCGTGCTGGATTTTACGATCCCTGCGGCAACGGTTGAGTTTGCAGGCTATGCAGCGCAGGCACGCATTGTGCATGTCATTGGCACAACGGGGTGCTCGCAAGAAGACGAGGCAAAGATTGCCGCAGCGGCACGCCATGCGACGGTCGTGAAGTCCGGTAACTATAGCTTTGGCATCAATATTTTATCGGCCTTTGTCGAAAAAATCTCCAAGGTGCTCGATCCAAAAGACTTTGATATTGAAATTTTAGAAATGCATCACAAGCATAAGATTGATGCACCATCTGGTACGGCACTGCTGCTTGGCGAAGCGGCTGCGAAAGGACGGGGCAGTTCTTTTCCTGATAATGCTGTGCGATCGCGCGACGGTCATACGGGCGCACGGGTTGACGGAAATATCGGGTTTGCAACACTGCGCGGCGGGTCCGTGGTTGGTGATCATTCAGTTATATTTGCAGGAGCCGACGAGATAATCACGCTGTCTCACCAAGCGGTTAATCGCAGTATGTTTGCCCGCGGCGCAATTGCAGCAGCAAAGTGGGCGCGGCATCAAAAGCATGGGATTTATTCTATGCGTGATGTGCTTGGCTTGAACGATTGAATTTGAAAGGGAATTAAATGTCTGGAACCCTCGTCCTAGTACGCCACGGCCAAAGCGAATGGAATTTGAAAAACCTGTTCACGGGATGGCGTGACCCTGACCTGACTGAACTTGGCCAAAAAGAAGCCATTGCGGCGGGTGCGGCGCTCAATGCAAAAGGCCTACAGTTTGACATTGCCTTTACATCTGTGTTGCAACGCGCGCAAAAAACTTGTCAACATATTTTGGATGGCGTTCGCCAATCATCACTTAAAACGGTAAAAAATATGGCGCTCAATGAGCGTGATTATGGCGAACTTTCTGGATTGAATAAGGATGATGCCCGCGTGAAATGGGGCGAAGAGCAAGTGCACATTTGGCGTCGTTCCTATGATGTGCCCCCGCCTGGCGGCGAGAGCCTGAAAGACACCGGCGCACGCGTTTGGCCCTATTACTTACACGATATACTGCCACATGTTTTGCGCGGTGAAACTGTGCTCGTTGCAGCCCATGGTAATTCGCTGCGGGCGTTGATCATGGCGCTCGATGGGTTTACGCCCGAAGAAATTTTGAAACAAGAACTGGCCACAGGCATTCCGATTATTTACAAACTGAACGCAGATTCCACAGTCATGTCAAAGGAAGTTGTGGCTGTTTAATCCGACATATTCGGCAAAAGCGCTTTTTGTCGTGTTGCCGTTGATTGCCAAGTTGACATAAACCGGTCCGTTCCTTACATGGACCATGTTGCCCGGATGGCGGAATTGGTAGACGCACTAGTTTCAGGTATTAGCGCTTAACGGCGTGGAGGTTCGAGTCCTCTTTCGGGCACCATTTTTGTTCGCAAAAACATGAATATGCTTCTTACAGACCAGCGCCGCGGCGTAGCATGTCCAGTGCTAGGGCGCTGATGGCAAGCTTGAATATGAAGCGGAATGCTTTTTCTGGGATGTAGGACAGCAGTGCGGATCCGGTGAGTGTTCCCAAGTAGCCGGTGGCAATCATAGCGCTTATGAGGGGTAGCCACGGCGCGAATGTAAAACCCAGCAGGCCAAAAACTAAAACCTTGAGGCCATGATGTACCATCAAGGCAAGCGCGCTGGTGGCGATCAGTGCTTTGCGTTCGTTGGGGATTAATGCCGCTAAGATGGCCGCCATGAGCGGGCCGGTGGCGCCCAAAAACATAGTCAGAAAGGCAACAGCGCCCGACGCCAACCCAAGGCTTGTCCCAGATAGTCGACCAAGACCTGGGATGGGGATCCAAGTTATGGCGAGAATGAACGTGCCGAGCACCAACTTCATCAAAGCGTCCGGTAACTGCACAACCGTGAAGCCCCCGATGGCTGCGCCGACGACGCTGCCAATGACAAATGGTTTCATGATGTGCCATTGCACATGAGCGCGCTGCACGTAGGCACGGCCAGAGTTTGAGCCCAATTGCACCAAGCCCTGAACGGGAATAAGCGCGGCGACAGGCAAAAATAAGCCCATGAGCGCGAGCATCAAAACACCACCGCCAAGGCCAATGCTGGCAGTGGTGGCAGACGTGAAGAAACTGGCGATGACGAGCAACAGTGCGACACTTAAAGATATTCCATCTGGCAAGTAGGGACCCAGATGAGCGGCGATATCAGACACTTAAAGTGTTAAGCCGCTTTGGTTTTTTGAAATTGGCCGCGAACGCGGAACCGCCACAGATAGGACGGCAGAACCGATTCCATTGTGCGCGGCGCAATGCCCATTCCCTCTAACGTGAGGCCGTCTTTGCGTGCTTTGTCCGAGACAACATTGTCACTCTCTAAAAGTGTGACCTGATCGCGTGTCAGAACTGGGTTCGGCAAGATGCTTGCGATGGTGCCGAGGATTTTTGCAGCCCAAAAGGGAACTGGTATCAACAGGCGCTTGCGCTCAATCACAGTCAACATTTCTTCCATCAATTGCTTGAATGTGCGCACTTCTGAACCGCCGAGCTCATAGACCTTGCCGGCTTTCAAAGCACCATCAACGGAACGGGCAATCGCCTCTGCTACGTCGCCGACATAGACCGGTTGAAACTTTGTATTGCCGCCGCCAATCAGTGGCAGGGCTGGCGAGTAGCGTGCCATGGTGGCGAATTTATTGAAAAAGCCGTCTTCTGGTCCAAAAATAATCGATGGGCGCAAGATCACAGCGGATTTAATTGTTTCTAAGACAGCGGCCTCGCCGAGCGCTTTGGTAGAAGCATATTTGCTATCTGAAGCTTCGTCGGCGCCAATCGCTGATACATGTGTCAAACCAGCGCCAACGGCACGGGCGGCTTCTGCTACAGCGCGCGCACCAAAATCTTGCAATGCATCAAAGCGTTGCTGCCCGCCTTCATGGAGAATGGCAACCAAATTAACAACATGGTCGGCGCCTTGCACAGCGCGGTCGATGGACCAACGGAAGCGCAAATTTGCCTGCACAGCTTGAATTTGTCCAACACCGCCGAGTGGCTGTAAATGAAAAGCCAGGTCAGGATGGCGAACTGCGACGCGGACACGATAGCCCCGCTTGGCCAGTGCACGCACCACATGACGCCCGACGAAGCCAGAGCCGCCGAATACGGTAATAAGTTTGGTGTTTGAGGACATTATTGGCTCCGGCTTGTGCTTTTATAAGTTCTTTTGCTTTTAGACTAAGGCGGATAAAAGTGGAACTTGATTTTGGTGGCTATGCGCTAGAAAATTAATCACTCACCTTCTCCAAACTTATCAGCGATGATCGCTTCCAAAGCGTCGAGGGCTTCCTGTGCTTGCGCACCGCTGGCTGAAACCGTGATGCAGCAGCCCGGTGCAGCAGCGAGCATCATAAGGCCCATGATCGAATCACCACCAACTTTCATGCCATCTTTTTCGACATGAATGGCGGCGTCAAAGCTTGAAACCAATGTTACAAATTTTGCGGACGCGCGCGCGTGAAGACCACGCTTGTTTACGATTTCGAATTCTCGCACCAATAATTGCTCAACTGACATAAAAGCGACCTTAAGGCTTGCCGGACAACAACTGACTGGCGACATTGATATATTTGCGCCCCGCGTCTTGGCCTTCTTTCAAAGCCTGCGCCATATTGTCCGATTGGCGTACTTTGGACAATTTGATGAGCATTGGTAAATTGACACCCGCAATCACCTCAATGCGACCGGGCATCATGGCAGAGATTGCCAAATTGGAGGGCGTACCGCCAAACATATCGGTCAGAATGATGACCCCCGCCCCGCTATCTGCACTCTGCACGGCGGTCAGTATATCGTCACGGCGATTTTCCATATCATCTTCTGGACCGATACAAACGGTTTCCAATTGTTCCTGGCGGCCCACGACATGTTCAACTGCGCTTTTGAATTCAACCGCCAGCCGTCCGTGCGTAACCAGCACGAGTCCGATCATTGATACCCGCTCCCGTCATGCTCTGGTTTATCCAGATGCTAAGGTGGACAAATGTCCTTTCCGCTTGTTTGCGGCAAGTTGGCTATGTTGTCGAGGACAGGCATTAAGGCAAGCAATTTTTATCATTTTAAGCACTTAGGTGCGACTAAACGTGTGGCAAAACACCGCCGTAGTGACCCATCCGCGCAAGAATGACGCGCAAAGCGGAAAAGTTACCCATGGGCAATGTTAAACAAGGCAGATAAATCCCCGGAGCGATTTCCTCGTCATGATTGTCTGGCATACGCACTGCGTTGGATGATTCAACCAATCTAACGGCAAAATTCAATTTGCCGCTGCTGACATAGTCAATTTTATGAATGCCCGAGCCCCGCACTTCGATAAGTCCAGCCAACTGAGGCGGCACACGAGCGATGACGTCATCACCCTGTTTGCTCAAGTTGATGCGGTCATCGCCAATCAATGCGCCACTTAGACCACGCAGTTTACATTGATCAAGCAAGTCCAAAGCAAGCTCTGATTTCCCAGAGCCCGATTTACCGAGGATCAATATGCCCTGGCCATCTATAACGACAGCGCATGCGTGGATTGTTTCCATTATTTGCCAGTATCTTTGCCGGTATCAAGAGGCAGTAAAACAGTGAATCGAGCACCGGTGATGTGACCTGTTTTTTCATCTGCCATGTTTTCAGCAGTGATAGTGCCACCATGAGCCTGGATGATTTGCTGTGAAATTGACAGGCCTAA